>NZ_NDIO01000014.1:0-9195 GCF_002241085.1 Vibrio sp. V03_P4A6T147 | reverse complement strand
TTGGTTATGTTTGTTTTTATCTCAATGCTTATCTCTATCGGTATATTGTGGCTGATGTTTTATCTGGCAAAACAGCGTGAATCCACATTACAACGTAAATATCAACTGCTGATCGACCTTCGCCAGCTACTGTTTTTATGCCGTCAGCACCGTAACATTACCCATCAAACACTAGCCTCTGGTCAAAGACGCGACACTGAGTTGAATGAATTGCAAGATACGCTATACGAAAAAAGTAATCACTTAATTGCTATCGCACACTTTGACAACAAACCAATGTACCGTGTGCTGCAAATTAAGCTTAAAGCACTCATGAAGGAGTGGCCAGAGCGCTCTGTGGCTCGTAACCAAATGATGCATGGTAAAATAATTCGTCACTGTATGTTCTTAATGGATGAGGTGATACTGGCTTGGTTGGTGGAATCCAACCGCGAAGATCTCAGCGATGAATACCATGTTAATTGGCAACAGGTCATTGATGCGATGGACGCGCTAACTCAGTTACGCATCAGCATTGATGAAATGGATACTCAAGATGGCCGCATACGCTTGCAGCATTATAGTGAGGTTGTCAGGCGTAGGATGAATCAACTCGCCTTAATCAGCCCTTTAACGGTAGCTTCGCCAAGCTGCTCAGCCGCGCTACATAGCCTGAGCGAACTGCATGATCATCCTGCCTTTCAAATAGAAGCTGGCGCGATGTACCAAATCACTTCGGATATTTCACTCAGCATCTCTCACGTTTACGACCAGATGCTCAGCGACTTAACCGAGAGCTTGTACATTCCATTGCCTAAATTGGCGATTGCTTAGTGAGTAATTATTTAGCTGGTGACTGTTTGACTGGTGATTATTTAGAAAGTAAAAAGGCCACTTTATTCAAAAGTGGCCTAATCACTCACCGTGTACATAGATACATCAGTGTAAATTCAGAACTCAATTACAGCATTTTACGCGCCGCTTCGACAACCACTTTGATTGAACGAGCCTCGGTCTCTTTGAGTGTCGCGTGATCTGGGATCTCTTTTTGAGTACGGTTGATGATCACACCTGCCACACAACCTGCTTTCAAACCTGAGCTCGCACACATGGTTAGTAAAGTGGCGGATTCCATCTCAAAGTTCAATACGCCCATATCTTGCCACTCTTTCATTGAGCCTTGGAAACGACGCACAACACGACCAGTGAAGGTATCATAACGCTCTTGGCCTGGGTAGAAAGTATCACTTGATGCGGTGACGCCCATGTGCACGGTTGCACCACTTTCAACTACAGCCGCTTTCATTGCAGTGGCGACATCGAAATCAGCCACAGCAGGGAATTCCATTGGTGCAAAGTGCAAACTTGCACCGTCAAGGCGAACCGAACCTGTGCTGACAATCATATCACCCACATTGACATGAGGTTGGATTGCACCAGTAGTACCTACGCGTAGGAAAGTACGCACGCCAAGTTGAGCAAGCTCTTCAACCGCAATAGACGTAGAAGGACCACCGATACCAGTAGAACAAACAACGACTGGCTTACCGTCTAACTCTGCGCGGTACACAGTGTATTCACGGTGGCTAGCAAGAAAGACTGGATTTTCCATCTCTTCAGCGATTTTTTGTACGCGGGCTGGATCCCCAGGGATAATGGCCAAAGTAGCACCATTCAGATCGGCTTCGGTAACACCTAGATGGAAAACGGCTTGAGACATAAGTGACTCCTTATTGCGGCTTGTTCAGCTCATAGATATACATCGGGTATGCAGCTACTCTAGCGGACCACGCACCAACAAAGAGTGATCAAATTCACAATGAATGACGCAATGTAACGAACACATTCTCATAAAAACGGTTTGCATCACAAAAAACAGCAAGATTGATGAAATAACACCCAACCTTAAAAGATGATTTCCAACACTGCATAACAAAATACAAGCGCAATATCGACGCATTTCACACTATTACCACAATAGGGTGCAAACCCAACAGGCATGAGAGATAACGACCCGCCATGCCTTGCTGAGCTTTTTGGTTTTTAGTCTCGGACTATTTTTTAAATTTCAATAGACGCAACGCATTGAGCGTCACTAACGCGGTAGCTCCACTATCAGCCAGCACCGCCACCCATAAGCCCGTAATACCGAGTAAACTCGTGACTAAAAAGATACTTTTTAAGCCTAGCGCTAGCGTGACATTCTGGCGAATATTGGCGAGTGTAGCTTGTGATAGCTCGATCATGGTGGCGAGCTCGACCAATCGATTATGAGTAATTGCCGCATCGGCCGTTTCCAACGCAACATCGGTACCACCTCCCATCGCAATACCAATGCTGGCCGCTTTCATTGCTGGTGCATCATTAATGCCATCCCCGACCATCGCCACTTGTTTTTGTTGCGCCAACTGTTGAATGTATTCCACTTTATCTTGCGGTAATAAACTGGCTTTGAAATCTATCCCTAATTGAGCACTCATCGTCGCAGCGCTTCTAGGGTTATCGCCAGTGAGCATAATAGTGTCGATCCCCAAACGGCGCAGTGCTTCAATGGCGGCTTTGGCATCTTCACGCAAGGTATCTTGCCATGCGATTAAACCGACAATGTTCTCTTGCTCAAAAACCACCACCACTGTTTTGCCTTGCATCTCTAGCGCTTCCACTTGCGCGCTAAATACATCAGAAAACGGAACATTCGCTTTGCTTGGCGCTAATACGCGCAGTGATTTCCCCTCCACAACCCCCGAAACCCCACTGCCAACTAACGCTCGCTTCTCTATCGCTTCTGGAATGGGCAAAGCCATCGCTTGCACTTTTTTCACTAAAGAGGTTGCCAGAGGATGGCTCGAGCCCATTTCAACCGCTGCGACATAGCGCAACAATTGCTCTTCATCCCAGCCATTGAGCGCAACCACATCCGTAACTTCCGGTTTACCTTTGGTCAAAGTGCCCGTTTTATCAAAAGCAATACTCTCTATTTTTCCAAGCTGTTCGAGCGCCGCGCCCCCTTTGATCAGTGCACCACGACGCGCCGCTGCGGCAAGGCCAGAAGTAATGGCCGCCGGAGTTGAGATAACCAACGCACATGGACAAGCAATCAGCAGTAAGGCTAAGCCACGGTAAACCCATGTTTCCCATGGCTGTGCAAACAGTGTCGGCGGTATCACAACCACGGCTAATGAAACCAACATCATTAATGGGGTATACCAGCGACTAAATTTATCAAGAAAACGTTCTAACGGCGCTTTGCGAGATTCCGCTTCTTCAATCAGATGTAAAATACGGTCAATCGCGTTTTCACCCTGTTTGGAGGTGATGGTGAAACGCACCACCTGATCCGCAACCACTGCACCCGCCATGACACTGTCACCTTGATAGCGTTCGACAGGCAGTGATTCGCCCGTTAACGCGCTCTCATCAAAACTGGCCGACGCTTCGTGCAATTGACCATCCGCGGGTAGCCGAGAGCCGGGAGAAACTTCCACTACATCCCCCGGTTTTAGCTCATGCGCTGCCACCGTGATGCGTTCTCCTGCCACAATTTTTGTTGCCGTTTCAGGCACCAGTGCCATTAAAGCTTTTACACCGCTACGCGCTTTAGAAGCGGCAAAAGCTTCTAGCCGCTCTCCGATGAGGAAGAGTAATAGCACCATCGCTGCTTCAACCGTTTCACCAAGATAGAGCGCTCCGAGCGCCGCAACGCTCATTAAGGTTTCAATCGCAAAAGGTGTGCCTGAGCGTGCCAGTTGAATCGCTTTTTTACCGATAGGATACAAACCGGCAAGGCAGGTCAAAATGAACATCCCATCGCTGATTTGAGGGAAATAAGGCTGCACAATAGCGGCGAGTACCATCGCGCCAGCAATGGAGAGGATCTGCGCGTTCTGTTTTATGACTGACTTCCAATCGCTACGGATGGGGGCAGAAACTGGATTAGCCGCATCAATGCGGTGAGCCGTAAAACCTGCATTACGAACCGCTTGTTCTATTTCAAGCGCTGCCTCTTCGGTATTAAACTTGACCACCAATTTTTCAGTGGCAAACAGCACTTTGGCGTCGATCACATTACCCACTTTTTTAAGCGCCGTTTCAACCTTACGTGCGCAAGATGGGCAATCCATCCCTTCAATTTTCCAGCTTTGGTTAAACTGTGTTTTAACGGATGTGAGCTGCGCGGGTTCATCATCAGGATCATTGCTTGCGCACTCTTGTGACCCGCAGCACCCCTCTTCATTTGAATCAACGCCCGCAGCCCTAATCGCGGTAATTTTAAGACTAGAGCATGACACCGCCTGCGGGTTTGCCATGCTATTTTTTGTAGTACTGCAAGCTTCATGTTTTGTGCACATAGGATTCTCCTTCTCTGATGCACAAAGCTTAAACCTTAGAGTAAACTCCAAGGTCAAGCACATTTTTATCAAACCTGCACTTAACGCACATTCACCTTGATTAGATGGAAAAGAGGTGCACTGCACCTCTAGAATTTTATTTATTACTGCTGATATACCCAAACAACTTGGAGTTGCAGGTAGGCGGCAAGTAAGTGAGTCCCCATGAGCATAGGCAAACTATGTTATTGGGGTGAACGAACGTAGCCAACACTGCTGCAGCTTCAAGTAGGAAGGGTATAGTTTGCTATGTTGGTTTTTTAAAACAATGCGTTAAGTTTTTCCCTAATGCTCTCAGTACATCTCTGCGCGTAATAATGCCAACCAATTTACCTTGATCGATCACGGGATAAACTTTCGGTTTTCCTACTTTCATCATGTCAGCAAGCTCAATAATAGAGGTGTCTGATGAAACGGACAGCACTTCAGGGTGCATGCAGTCACGGACTAAATGGGTGTCTTCACAGAAATAACTCACCTTCACCAATTTATCGAGCAAATCCTGCTCTGATAGAAAGCCAATCACTTGTTCTTGGTCGTTAATAACAGGACCACCAAGATGCTCCGAACGCATCACTTTTTCTAAAGCCGCAGTCATTGGCATGTCCGGTTTGAAGGTGATGGCTTGTAATGTCATATAGTCTTTAACTATTAGCGATTGCATATCTGTCTCCTTGGTTGCAACGGTATGCTGCCTTAAGTTAAGTGTTGACTAATTTCACCGTTTTGCTAAATGGAAAAAATCGATTTTGCTCATCGGCACAAACTATCGATATTACAAATAGTTAATTTTTATCAAAGGTAAATGGCAAAATCTTTTATCAAAACGTCTCATTTTTGAATCAAACAACACGTTAAGAACACGATGTCTCGCAAGATTTTACAGTTAATATCATTTATATCTTAAACATTGACCGTTGTATTAATAAGGACTGGGCATGGTGAATTCGCCACTGTTTTCCGAGATTATAGAAAACCCAGCACTGATGCGCAGCTTGTTGGAGTCATTACCTGAACCCACTTTTCTGATTAACCGCGATGGCGTATATGTGGAGGCCTTAGGAGGAACGGATCGCAGCCGACACCACGACCCAAGAGTTCTCATTGGTCTCAATCTATACCAGGTATTACCCGAAAAAAAAGCCGCTTGGTTTCATCAAATTATCCAAGAAGTCATTGATAACGGACAAATGCGAGAGTTTGAATACGATCTCGACCTAAGGGTAATTGCTCAATTTAAAGGTAGCTCTGGCCCTATCGATATTCAGTTTTTTAACGCATTGGTCATCCCGCTGAAAAATACTGAGTACGTGCTATGGATTGTGAGAAATATTACCGCTTATAAGCGCACGTTAGAGCGGCTTTCTATACACCAACTTGAGTTAGAAAAACTGACCAATGTGGATCATTTAACTCAGGTCTATAACCGTTATGCGATGGACTCATTACTGCCCAAAGCGTTAGATAAGATCAAACGTGAGCAAAGTAGTGCTGCAATTTTCATGATCGACTTAGATTGCTTCAAAGAATATAACGACCACTATGGCCATGTGAATGGCGATACTGTGCTGCGCAAGATAGCGAGCACTCTGCAGCATTGGAAACGTAAAGATGACCTCTGCTTTCGCTATGGAGGAGATGAATTTCTACTATTTATTGCGGATATTGATATTAAACAGTGCGAGCAAAAAGCATTACAACTACTTAGTGAAGTGAGAGAGCTGCAAATCCCTCACCGCTATTCTCGTGTCTCATTGTATGTATCGATTACTATCGGCATCCAATATTGCGAACACATACCGACTGGCATGACGCCAGAACAGTTTGTATCAACGGCCGATAAAGCGCTGTTTCATGCGAAGAATCAACAGCGCGGAACTATTCATATACTACACAAGGCTTAGTCGATGGTGTGATGATTAGCCCAACGTTGCGCGGCTTGGGCATCTGAATCTCGAGACTCCACCCAGCGTGTTTGTTCGGTGGTGCGCTCTTTCTTCCAAAACGGTGCTTTGGCTTTAAGGTAATCCATAACGAATTCGCACGCCTCAAAAGCCGCACCACGATGTGAGCTCGACACGCCTACAAACACGATTTGATCGCCAATATCTAAATCACCGATTCGGTGGATCACACGGATTTTTTGCACCGGCCAACGTGCCTGCGCCTGATCACAAATATCACTCAAAGCTTTTTCTGTCATTCCCGGATAGTGCTCAAGCGTTAAGCCAATAACATTATCACCTAAATTCATATCACGAACTTTGCCAATAAAGGTAACCACAGCGCCAGCGGAAGTACCTTGCGACAAATCACGGTATTCTGCGTCTACCGAGAAATCTGATATTTGAACGGAAATACGACTATCCATCACTAGCCTCCGGTTACTGGAGGAAAAAAAGCCACTTCATCACCATCACTTAACGGGTAATCAAAGGCAACGATGGTTTGATTGACTGCCACCAGCAGTTTTCCCGGTTGCAAGGCTAAATCCCATTTCCCAGGCTGCGAGGCTAAGTGGCTACGCAGTGCTTCAACCGTAGCAAACTGTGCCTTGAGTTGAATGCTGTCTTGGCCGATCAACTCACGAGTTTGAGCAAAAAAGAGAACATTAATCATGCGTGACCTTTTGTTGTGGCTGAGCGCTAAAGTAACCCGATTTCCCGCCGCTTTTTTCAAGTAAGCGCACTTGTTCAATCACGATATCTTTTTGTACTGCTTTACACATGTCGTAAATGGTTAACGCCGCCACCGATGCCGCGGTTAAGGCTTCCATTTCAACCCCTGTTTTACCGGTTAATTTACACAATGATTCAATTCGAACTTTGCTTTGTGCTTCGATGGCTTCGAGCTGCACTTCTACTTTAGTAAGCAGCAATGGGTGGCACAGTGGGATTAAATCCCACGTTTTCTTCGCCGCTTGAATGCCCGCAATTCTTGCGGTGGCAAACACATCACCTTTGTGGTGTTGCCCAGAAAGGATCAGTTGCAGCGTTTGTGGTGACATCTTCACAAAGGCTTCCGCACGTGCTTCACGTACGGTTTCAGCCTTGGCAGAGACATCGACCATATTGGCTTCGCCTGAGGCATTAATATGAGTAAATTCGCTCATTGAAACCCCGTTAAACCGAAAGATGTGGCATAAAGTTGCATGGGCGATGGCTGGCATCTAACTGCTGTTTGATGATTTTTGTCCAACCGGTTTTGCACGCTCCTGTTGAACCTGGCATGGCAAAAATAACCGTATGGTTGGCAAAACCTGCAATGGCGCGAGACTGAATGGTTGAAGTGCCAATTTCATCGTAAGAGACCAATCGGAACAGCTCGCCAAAACCTTCAACTTCTTTATCAAACAAGGGCTTTAATGCCTCTGGTGTGCTGTCGCGTGAGGTAAAACCCGTTCCACCCGTGATCAGCACGGCTTGCACGTTTTCATCCGCGATCCACTGAGAAACAATCGCGCGAATTTTATACTGATCATCAATAACAATCTGCTTATCGGCCAGAATGTGTCCCGCTTGTTGAAGTTGCTCAGCTAAGTAACCGCCTGAAGTATCGTTTTCTTCAGTACGAGTATCGGAAACCGTCAGTACGGCAATATGTGCTGGTTGAAATGCGCTTTCTGCGTGACCCATGTGTTCACCTACTGTTCAAATGTGTACCACATCACCCGCTAAACAATAGCCAGTGACAAAAAGAATTTAGCCGCCAATGGAGGCGAGATTAGGCGTCATACCCGTATTGCCATCTTGTAAAAAATGGCTGACCGACTTGGTCTGTAATTGCGCTTGAATGCGCTCAATTAAGGCTTGCTGTTGATTATCTTGGGCGAGCAGATCGCGCAATTCAACGCCTTGCTCACCGAAAAGGCACAGGTGTAACTTCCCCTTTGCCGAAACACGTAAGCGGTTGCAGCTATGGCAAAAGTTTTTCTCATACGGCATGATAAGACCGATTTCACCTTGGTAATCGGCATGAACAAATACTTGCGCTGGCCCATCATTGTGAGCTCGGGTTTTCAGCACCCAACCATTGGCAATCAGTTGATTACGAATGGCAACACCTGAAATATGGTGACGCTCAAACAGCGAGTCCATTTCACCAGTTTGCATTAGTTCAATAAAACGAAGTTGAATAGGGCGATGTTTAATCCAATCTAAAAAAGCAGGTAACTGCTGATGATTAAGGTCTTTTAGCAGCACAACGTTGACTTTAACTTGCTGGTAACCGACTTCAAAAGCGCGATCAATCCCCGCCATCACTTGCGTAAATTTGTTTTCACCCGTGATTTGGTGGAACATTCTTGGATCAAGACTATCGACACTGACATTGATATGCGTTAACCCGGCCGATTGCCAACCTTCTACTTGTTTGGCCATACGGTAACCGTTGGTGGTGGTCGCCACTTTCTCTATACCAGCGGTATTCGCCACACAAGCAATAATGTCGTTAAAGTCTTTACGCAAAGTTGGCTCCCCCCCTGTGATGCGTACTTTCGACGTACCACAGTCGGCAAAGGCTCGCACGACGCGTTGTATTTCAGGAAGGGTTAAAAAAGACGAGTTTTTCTGCCCCGAAGGTTGATAACCATCAGGCAGGCAATATGTGCATTTAAAGTTACAGACATCTGTAACAGATAAACGTAAATAATAAAATTTACGTTGGAATCTATCTTCGAACTGTTGCGCCACGGAACACCTTTCCAAATACGGGAGGCATAATCATTTCCAATTATGCCCTTGTGGTATTAGACCACTGGCTTAACCACCCTATCTCACAAAAATGAGACTTAGCCAGTTAAGCTCGGAGCTATGGCAGCCGTTGAGGT
>NZ_NDIO01000196.1:0-9214 GCF_002241085.1 Vibrio sp. V03_P4A6T147 | reverse complement strand
CAATTACTTTTGTTCTTGGTGTTGTCTCTTCCGCTCTTGTTTTTAAATTTTTTGGCAGCAAAACGCTAACCGATGATGAGGAGTCAAAACTCTCAACGAAAACACTGTATGTCGGTAACTTGCCATACAAAGCGAATGAAGCTCATGTTCGTGAACTTTTTGCCAAATATGGAGAGGTCTTTGCCGTACGTTTGATGAAAGATAAGCGAACGGGCAAAAGGCGTGGATTTGGCTTTGTTGTGATGGCTTCTGCAAATGTAGATGGTGCTATTTCAGCTTTGAATGAGAAAGACTATATGCAGCGTACATTAAAAGTACGTGTGGCGAATGATCCTAAACATCCTGATGACGATATGTTTGAACAGGAGTAAAACCTAAGTGAGCTAATCGGCTATTGAGCGCGCTTTCTTCCCAAGGAGGTGCGCTTGATAATATCTTGTGTTGTTTGATTTTGTATTGTGGCTCGCTTTTCACGCCCAATAGCTCTTGCACACGACGAGCAATAGCTTCTCCAGAATCAACTAGTACGACACTCTTCCCTAATACGGCTTGGATCTCTTCTTTTATTAATGGGAAGTGTGTACAGCCAAGGACCGCCACATCAATACGGTTCACCAAAGGGCTAAGAATCTCTTTTAATTCTGCAAGATCGACAGCTTTGCCCCTCAATTTTTCTTCTGCCATATCAACTAAGCGTGTTGACCCTAGCAATTCAACATTCTTGTCAGATGAGAAATCTCGAATCAAATCGTGAGTGTATTGACGAGTGATAGTCGCTGGGGTAGCAATGAGTCCCACGGCTTTATTTGCCAGTGACGAGGCCGGTTTAATCGCAGGGACAACCCCCACAACTGGTACAGCAAGACAAGAACGCAGCTTGGGTAAGACGATGGTGCTTGCGGTATTACAAGCAATAACGACCAAATCAATGCGCTCTTTCACAACGACATCGCTTACCAACCTAACCACACGCTTAATTAACACCTCTTGGTTGAGCTCTCCATAAGGATAAGCTTCATTGTCAAACAGGTAGATGTAGTTTAATTGTGGTAGTTTGGCTTGGACCTCTTGATAAACCGATAACCCACCAACACCAGAGTCAAAGATAAGCACATTAAGCTGAGACGGTTGCGACACTCTGAGCACCTTATAATGAAAACGTTCCGATCATACTCGCTCTTTATCAATTGGCAATGCTCTTGCTCGGTATCTTTGGTGACAAAAACGTTCCCCCAGTTGGAGATGCGTCAACTCTAACTCCAGTGTTCCACCCAAAAAACAGGGCGCGTCGGTGACCAGTGTATGAAACTCGCCATTTTCGCCACACGGGTCAACCTTTGCTGGTAAAGAATCAATAAACGCTCGTCCATAAGGTTGTCCACAATAGTCTGGCGTGAGGCTGTGACCATCTGTCGTCATCACCATGGTTTGGATGCCGCGATTTATGATCTCTCGCGCAAGAGCGCTACTATCTTCGCCTAACAAGGGCAACACACACTCCCAGCCAGCCGGTTCAATATAGCTTTTGCGATACTGCGCAATACCGTTACAGAACATATCGCCAAAAGCAACGGCGTCTATCTCTAATCCACTTTGTTTTAATGCGCTGATGATGGTCGATTGATAAAGCTCGTTACTTGGAAATACGGCAGGCAGCTCTATTTTGACAACGGGTAATTTTAAAAGTCGTGCTTGTAGCTCAATTACATACAAAGGGGTGGCTTGAAAGGGCACTTCATCTTCAACATAAGTGGTAAAAATGCCCACCACACAATAACGGCTATCTTCCAGTAATCGCTCTAAAGTGAGGGTTGAATCTTTTCCACTAGACCAACTGACAATAACGTTCTTTTTCATCATCACACTCGCAAAGTAAAAACCGCCCACTGGCGGTTTCAAAAATTAGAATTGATAAGCAACGTTGAGGTAATAAGCTCGCTCTGGCGCTTTGTAACCAATCGCCGTTTCATACTGCTCGTTAAATACGTTATCGATTCGACTGCGAACAATCAGATCATCATTCATCCAGTAGCCAACCGACATATCCCATAAGTTGGTTGCGGAAATGTAGTCGTCACTCATGGGCGATGCTGTTGGAAGATCAAGCCGTTTGCCTGTGTAAGTATAGGTAGCGTTAAACTCAAACTTACCGAGATTCATTGAGCTGATCCATTTATAATTTTGCTTTGCACGACGTGCCAGTTGGACATCGTTATCATCTTTGTGATCTTTAAACTCAGCCACAACCGTATGGTTAACAGGCCCAGTATCAAAGTTCACATCAAACTCTAAGCCTTTAATCCGAGCATCAGTGTTGTCTGAATACCAGTCATCTGAAGAAGAGGCTGGTTTATACCAAATGATGAGGTTATCCACTTTGTTGTCATAAGCAGACAGATTCCATCTTGCAAACGAATAGACACCCGAGATGCCGAGCTCTACATTTTTTGACTCTTCCGGTTGTAAGTCTGGAGTAGTGCTTAAATCTGAATACGTTGGTGCCTTAAAAGCAGTACCGTAAGTAGCGCGCACAAAATGAGCTTCGTTAAGTTGATACCCAGCCGCCACAGACCAAGTTGTATAATTGTCATACTGATCGTATTCGTCATAGCGAATATTGGATTCCAACACCCAGCGATTGACATATAACCGACCAGAAGCGAACGCACCTTTGGTATCTCGGCTTTCACCCGCTAATTTATGAGCACTGCCACGATTTTTCGCGTCATCGGCAAGGCGTTCACGGCGAGCATCAATACCTGCACCGATTTCCGATGTTGATGTCAGTTGGTAGAGATTGGCCCACTGCAGCTGCGTAAGACTGATATTGGCCTTAGTGCTGGCATTTGCCCGACCTTCCGCCAGTGAATAATCTAAGTTCTCAGTTTGCTGGTAGTTCAAACTGACCAAGCTTTTTAACTGTTCATTGTGATAATTCAGTTGGCCAGTAACGCTTTCATTTTGTGAGTAACCCTGTTTAACCGAACCATAAGAGTCATATTGAGCATCACTGTCAAACCAGCTTGCAGAAACATAGCCAAGCCAATGCTTACTTAATTGATGCTCATAACCAGCTATCAGGTTTTGGCTATCAAAACCATATTGGGTACCGTTTCCCGTCTTTTTAATATCATAGCCATCGGTTTGTTCAAAACCTGCCGCTACTTGGATATGCCCTTGTTCGTTCACATCCGCTTTAGCCACTATATCGGCTTTTTTAGACGCAAGGCTGCCAATGCCCAGCGCTAGTTGTTTAGCATCATCGCCTCGGTGAGAGCGAGTGATAATATTGATCACACCGCCAATCGCATCAGAACCATAAACTGACGCACTCGGACCACGAATAACCTCTAGGCGTTCCACTAAACCAATCGGAAAACGGTTAATCGCCACACCACCTGCAGATGAATTGATACGAATACCATCCACCAATACCAACACATGATCACTGTTAGTTCCGCGCATAAAAATAGACGCATTGTGTCCTCGCCCACCATTTTGGGCGATTTCCACGCCGGGGACTCGGCGTAATACTTCGGTTAATGAGTTGGCTTGATACTGTTCGATCTCTTCACGTGACACAACGGTTACTGAAGAAAGAACTGAGGATTCGATTTGCTCGAAACGGTTAGCCGTCACCACGAGCGACTCTTCAGTGTTTTGAGCATAAGAAGAAAATGAGGCATACGGAAGCAGCGATGCTACAGCCGCCGCTAAAAGGGATTTATTCATATTGTGATCCTAAATCGCGTAAGTCCTACCAAATCAACCAAACGGTGGTATAGATTTGGCTGCTGGCAGGTATTCGGACTTGAGAGCTCTTGACCTACTAACCCGACTTCCCACAGCATTTTCCCGCAGTGTCATATTGGGTGTTCGTTCTCTCTTACCGCTGCGCGTCAGTTCTGGATTCACACCAGATTCCCTTTTCGGCCATCTATACCGCTAGATAGCACCAGCTGAGGGCGATACTATGGCTCTATTGATAATTTGTCTAGTACTGATTGGTGTCAGCTATTTTTGTTAGCTCGCAATTAATGACTAATTCAGGACAAAACTGGACAAGCGCGAGGGATTGAATAAAATCTGCGCTCTTTATTATTTGAATGCACCATACCCAAGCAAAGGTAATACCATGGCGACTCTTGATGTAAACCCACAACACTACCAGCAACAGTTGGCGGAAAAGACCGAGCGTCTGACCCAAATGTTCGCACAATACAACATGCCTCAGTTGGAAGTGTTTGAATCACCAGAGCAGCATTACCGTATGCGTGCAGAATTTCGAGTTTGGCACGAAGGTGATGAGCTTTATTACATCATGTTCAACCAAGAAACGCGTGAAAAATACCGCGTTGACCAGTTTCCTGCGGCCAGTCGTTTAATTAATGATTTGATGCCACTTTTGGTCGATGCACTTAAAGGCAGCGACTCACTGCGTCGTAAACTTTTCCAAGTCGATTTTCTCTCCACTCTTAGTGGTGAAGTATTGGTTTCTCTGCTTTATCATCGCCAACTCGATGAAGAATGGATAACCCAAGCAAAAGCATTAAAACAGCGTCTCAATGATGAGGGATTCAACCTCAATTTGATTGGCCGTGCACGTAAAATGAAAGTCGTGCTCGATCGAGATTTTGTGATTGAGAAACTGAACGTACATGGTCAAAGTTACATTTATCAACAAGTGGAAAACAGCTTTACTCAACCAAATGGTACTGTCGCACAAAAAATGTTGGAATGGGCCGTTGACTGCACGCAAGAGAGCCAAGGCGATTTATTGGAGCTCTACTGTGGGAATGGTAACTTTTCACTGGCATTGGCGAAAAATTTCGAGCGAGTGCTCGCAACCGAATTAGCCAAACCTTCTGTTGATTCCGCGCAATACAACATTGCGGCGAATAAAATAGACAATGTGCAAATCATCCGCATGTCTGCCGAAGAATTTACTCAAGCGATGGAAGGTCAACGTGAGTTTCGCCGTTTGCAACAGGCTGGAGTTGATCTCAAAAGCTATCGTTGCAACACCATTTTTGTTGACCCACCGCGCTCGGGTATGGATATCGATACCTGCAAAATGGTGCAAGGCTACGAGCGGATTGTGTATATCTCCTGCAACCCAGAAACCTTAAAAGAGAATTTAGACACTCTATGTGAAACACACAAAGTGACTCGTTTCGCTCTATTCGACCAATTCCCTTACACCCACCACATGGAAGCAGGTGTGCTGCTAGAGATTATTAAATAAGGGTTTAAACGATTTTTAATTGTAGCAAAAATCGATCTGGGTACGGCTTGGGGTACGGGACAATAAAAGTCTAACTCCAAGCCATCACAAGAAAAGGGCGTTACCTTAATAGCCCCTTTGACTAACAGCCAAATATTACCGCCTTGAGATAGAACCTCTTACACGCTGTACAATTACAGCATCATGGCTAGTGAAGTGGTTTAAGCTTGAGAGTTTGGTATATATTGGGCTGTTCGTAAGATCCAATTCATCTGCATATACGTTGAGGGCATTGAGGAGCCAACCACCAAGTGCAACGATGGCGCCCCCCTTGATTCCTGCCATCTCCATTCCAGCTCCAGCAGCGACAGAAGGGAATCCTGATATGTTTAATCGCGACATTCGTTCTTTATTTTTTTCAATTTTAGCCACTTCTTCCTTGAGCGCTCTCAGCTTATGAAACCGCTCACCTTCATCCATACCTGCAAACTGATTAACGATATTGGGTAACGAGCGCATTAGGCTATTAGACAACGCTGAGTCGAGCTCAAGAATGTCCATATCGTTATCAATAGCAAATATTTCATTGAGCAATGTACCTAACTCAGATTCTTGAATCTTCTGCGAGTGAGAGCGAACGCCATTGTAAAAACCAGTGATCACATTGCAGGCTGCGACTTCTGAATATTGCTCTCCATCAAAAGGAAAATGATGAGCCCTAAGTCCTTGTGCGTATTCATACGCCATCGCCGCTGTTGACAATTCAAGATAAATATCCCGCCCTCTGCGCTCAAAGCCTTTAGCCGCAATCCTGGAGACCCCCAGCCTATGCGTTGATACAGCCCCCTCTTTATTGACCATGTATTCACCATATTGCCATTGCTCTGAAAGCACTTGCGCAAGGTTTTGTATAGACGCATTTTCAATAAGAGAACATTGATGAAGGAATTGATATTGCTCATCACTTGAGAAAGTGGTTCCAATTATCCCTGACTTATTCTGTATGCCTCGAATAGTTGAGGCAGCAAGCCGCCTTGAGAAAATTATCGAGTCTGGTGCAACCATAAGGATATCCGCCAGTAACTCCTGAGAATAACGGTGAATATTCTGTGGCGCTACAAACAGTAATCGACCGCGAGCCACCAGCTCTTGAAACTCATATTGACCCAGCTTAAACATTTCATAGAAGTACTCTGCCCCCTTATCCAATGGCAATGCAATGATGACCTGTTCGTACAGAGTTAAGTAAACCCTCAAGTTCTGACGCGGAAAAACAGACGCATCCACGAAGCAACGTGACTTATTTTCAACAAACTTAGGCAAAAGGAACTGAGATTTTTGGTCTGTAGCATCGCCACTGAATACCGAATGTCGATTTTGAACCCAAAAATCTTCATCCTCCTCATACCTTGTGAGCAAAGGCTTGGAGAACTGCTTTTGCATTAATCCACTAGCTGTGAGTAGTAGGTTATTGTGAGCATTAGATTTGTACTCGACCTTTCCTGGAAAATGGGAGATGGTAGGATCAAATTTAAAAACAAAGTCATAGCCTTGATAGCCTAGAGCCTCACAAATTAGCTGAATATCTTCTTGTTCACTGATCGTTATCTTCGATTTGAAAGTCAGGTTAAATTGGTTGGTGTTAAATAAAAAGTCCACATGAAATGGATGATATTTCTTAGGAATGTGTAGCACGAACAAGTTGATGGTTTCATCCATCGTCATAGGCTGCCCATGTGTGAGCGACTTTTCTAACCTGCTGCGCGATTCTATCAAACGAAACGCTTGTGTAACTTTACTAACTATCTTGCCCGTTGGTATACCAGCAGTATGGTACTTACGATAGTGTTCACTTAGTTCATCAAGCAGTGATTCATTACCTTCTACATCCGATATAACGGCATATAGCCCCTTACCATCAGTAAATAGACCTTTGTGGTCATACCGGTGAGTATCAAATCGAAAACGCTCATAATCATGCCTGATAGCGTCTATTAAGGGTACACTAAATGGAAATGTGTCGGTCATTTGTTTTGCCTTACCTCAGACATAAAAACACACCCGAAGGCGTGTTAAATAAATCATCAATTAGCGATCTCGACGGTCGCTTGTACTCTCACTTCATTTTCAATTATCGCCTTCACTTCACTATATAAATCAACATCAACTTCAGGAACAGAGAGTGATACGACTAAAGCATATCTAGCTTTAGAGTTATACCGCTCATGTGCTTTTCGTGTTTTCCACCAACCATTTGCTGGATAAATAGCAATTTTCCCTCTAGCAGCTAAATCAGCCGCACTACCGCGCCAAATATCTTTGTGGATAGAACCCTTATGGCGCTGCTGCTTTCCGATGAGCCAATTACCATCTTCAAGAGCATCTGGCTTATCGCCATCAGCCTTAGCATTTATTCTTCGCATAAATTGCGCATCTGACTCACCATGATGCTTAACATCAAATCTAAGTTGATGACTAGCATAATTGTATTTATTTAGTACGTTGCGACTTGAAGGATTAGGCTCGATAAAGTAGGAAAGAGTTATCGTTAATTCTACGTTTGCTTCACCTATTTTTAGTAATTCACCTTTCGGCCAAGGTAAATCGTGTAAGTGCATATCTTTGGTTTTAGTATCACCTGAACGAGGCTTAATAAAAGGTTGTAACTCATCCTGAATCACCATTGAAAGTGAATTGTCAGCACTGTTAAGAGCTTTTTCCAAATTAGGTACACCATAGCCTACTTTTCTAATCAACTTAACCATATCTGATTTTTTGATGCCATCATCTCCACGTTTTACAGAAATAAGTGCATACATTGCATCAGTCCAATCAGCAGAGTGCACAGCTAAAGCTCTTACCGTTTCAGGCCAGATATCACTGTAGTGGGACTTAACCTGTGCAGAGAATCTTGCAGCTAATGCTGTGGCAGCACTTGTTGCATGTGATGTTCTAAAATGTCTCTGCGAATAATCATTGTTGGTTGTTAACAGGTGCAAGTCAGGTTCATTGCCGCAAAAACCATCTTCATCTCGAGCAATATTACCCCCTTCAAATACAACTTCTGGTTTGAAAGGAGCATTACTTCTGTCCCACAATAAAGATGTTGTCGAGTATGGAGACAAACTTCCACGTGGAGCTAATGGCATTAAATCACTCGACTGAGATAAACTATCCTTCTCAGTGAAAGCCCCAACAGTTAAAACATTCCATGCTTGTGCTGGATCATGAACATCACTCAAGTAGTTAATATCGGGGTATTCTGCGCTACCATTGATTCTTGTGTTACCAGCACAAACAGTGAATAAACGAGGCGTCATTCCCTCTCCTGAATAATCTACCGCCAGCATATCCATAGCACTAGACCAAGAAGACGGTCTCCCCCTATCCGTTCCTTTACCTGAAGAAAGAGACATAGAAAATATACGGGAGCGTTCAGGTTTATATATCTCCATTTCAGACACAGCGTTCGTTGTTACTATGCCCAGCGACTTACCTGCATTGTCACCATTAAACCTCATGGTTTTAATCGATTCGAGTCTGTACCCAACAACCTCCTCATTCAAGGAACCGAGCTTTTCAGTCAAATCTCCCCACATTGCCAGCCCAGCCATCTCTGTTCCATGGCCAAGAATATCGGTTGGATCATTATCATCGGTAATCGTTCTTTGATCTGATAAATCTGAAAAAGGAGCAAGTAATGGATGCTGAACGTTTACTCCAGAATCAATAATACATACGTAGGGAGAACTATCAGAGTAAGAGTGTTTTAGACGCTGCAAAAGTTCGTCAGTCCATTCCTTTTGTTCATGATTATGCATCGCATCAAAAAATTCAGCGGTAACCTTAGGAAAGCGAATCTCTGCCACTCTGAAAAGTAGTGAAGCACTTTCTTCCAATTTCTTTTGGCTAGTAAATACTTGAACGACTGTATGCTCTGGAAACCGTAGTTTATGCTCAGATACTCGCATATCAGCGATAGTAGCTAAT
>NZ_NDIO01000354.1:0-9302 GCF_002241085.1 Vibrio sp. V03_P4A6T147 | reverse complement strand
TATTTAGAGCCCGGGTGATAAAGCAGTGCAGAGCTGACTAACTTATCGCCACTCCAGGTACGGCGATTAAGTAGTAAACAGGGTTCATTCACGGCCAACTGCAACAATTGTTTGATGTGATGCTCGGCAATAATGGCTTCAACAGTGTGCTCAATGGCACTTAATGGGCAGTTTTGTGAAAGATATTGATTGGGCGTCATGAACGAGAAGTTTTGTTCAAGATAGTGGGGCGCGTAGCGGCTATTGACCCAACGCACTTCCAGTTGTATCGGAGTATCATTAGCAAAGTGAATGATTTCACTATAAAAAACAGAAGATCCTAGCATGACGCCGAGTTTGATAGCGACACTTTCATCTGCTGTTAACGCAAGTTGCTTTAAGACTTTACTGCGATATTGCTTCCCTCGGCTAGCGACTTCGTCAGCAATATTACGAATATCAAGTAGCGGTGATTCCGCTTTGTCTTCTACCGCGCAAACAAAAGTACCTAGCCTTGGTCGGCGTTGCAGTTTTCCATCAGCTACCAGATCCCGTATCGCTTTATTCACCGTCATCCGACTCACATTAAATTGCTCAGTCAGTTCTAGCTCGGTGCTTATGCGTTGGCCGACAGGCCAGTGTCCGGATTCAATGTTATCTAAAATAAATTGTTTTATTTGTCTATAAAGTGGTGAGCTTGACATGGGCATGATGAGTTTTATTTGAATATACAAATAATTAACGAAGTCGCTGGGAAATGCAATATTTAGATAAGGCTTTGCGATCATCATCGGCCAAAACTGTGAATTGGTGAAGCAGCTATCGACGACAAAGGGTCAGTGTCACGGTAAGATGGCGTCGTAACTTGTGTTGTAAATAGTAACCTGTGTTGTAAATGGTAACTTGTGGTTTAAATAATAAAGAGAAAATGCGATGACAGCTCCAACAGAAATGACTTTTTTCGCTCGTTTTGAAGCGGATATTTTGGCGAAAAAGAAAGTGATCACCATTCGTGATGAGAGCGAAAAGCACTACCAAGTTGGCTCTATTGTCGAGGTGAGTACGTTGGAAGAGGGACGAAAGTTCTGCCGCTTGTTAATCAATAAGGTTGAACCGATCCTATTTAGCGAATTAAGCCACTACCATGCAGAGCAAGAAAATATGTCACTCACGACACTGAAAGAGGTGATTCAAGACATTTATCCCAATATTGAACAGTTGTATGTCATTCACTATCAACTGGTTGAAGAAAAAGCTCTGGAAAAAGATCACGCTTAAAAATAATAACGCCAATCAATCACGATTGGCGTTATTGCTGTTTGCCTCAAGACAGTGTCACGACGATTTCATTATAAAACGCAGCAACAGTAATGAGGTTAGTCACGCTTCCACAGAATGTGGCAGAACTTTTGGTCTGGGTCGCGGCTGACGAGCATTCTTGCAAACACATCGTCTAGTACGTCGTCCTCTTCGTTGACAAGACCGATCAATACTTCCGCGTAAGCTTCCTTATCGACGTCAAAACCCACGTGTTGAACCCAATCATCACCAACGTCAAGCAGTTCAGCCGCGCCACGGTCTTCAAATTGTGCCGTAAACAGGATCACATCAACAGGTTCTAGATTATCGGGTGCCATTTCAAGAAAGATGTCGTAAGCCGCATCAATGGCATCGTCGTAAGAAATCAAATCAGACATTATTATGCTCGGCTCATGTATTTGCGTTCAGCGGTGTTGATAATAATACGGTCGCCAGTTGCGACATATTCAGGAACCTGCACAACAAGGCCAGTGCTTAAACGTGCTGGTTTTGAACGCGCAGAAGCTGAAGCACCTTTGATGGAAGGATCAGTCTCTTCAATTACAAGCTCAACAGATGAAGGGACATCCAGTGCTACCGCAACACCGTCAACGACAACCACATACATACCTTGGATTTCTTCAGTGATGAACAGTAGCTCATCTTCGATATCCGCCTGTTTAAACGTAAATTGAGTGTAGTCTTCGTTATCCATGAAGATGTACTCATCGCCATCAACATAAGAAAACGAAACCGCACGGCGGTTCATGTCAACGGTGTCGACAAAGTCATCGGCTTTTAAACGCTCATCAACGCGAGCGCCAGTGTTCAAATCAGTACAACGTAGTTTGTAGATTTTAGAACCACCGCGGCCACCAGGAGTGGTCACTTCGATATCTTTGATCAATAGCGTCTTGCCACCAGAAATAATAGCAAACCCTTTTTTTAATTCATTCGCCTTTGGCATGGAATTTTTCCTTCATACTTAGTTTCGGCGCATTATACCTTGCCGTTTTCGAAAAGGAATATCTTGATTGATTGCTTTGCATAGTAGAACATGACCGCGTGTACTTTTTCTTAAATTAACTAACGCTTTTTGCTATGTATTTATCGGTTATTGACCCAAAACAACCCTTTCAGGCTGAATATCAAGCGGCTATCGATGATCTCATCAAGTTTCTGCGTGCCGGGTTAGGTGACAATCTACATAGTCTTTACCTTTATGGCAGTGTGGCGCGCAGAACTGCGCGTTATGGGCGCTCCAATTTGGATGTAGTGTTGGTCACGCACCGTGATTTCTCCGGGCAACGAGCAACGTTACTAAATACGATAAAATGGCGATTTCAGAAAAGTTTCCCACATATCACCGAAGTCTCGATCAAAACTGCACTCGTGAGCGAGGTAGCCACTTTAGAGAGCATTTTTACGTGGGGATTTATGTTGCGCCATTGTTGCGTTTGTATCTTGGGTGATGATCTGGCGGAATGCTTTGGCGATTTCGAACCCAGTTGGGAAATAGCTAAACACTGGAATATGGACATCGCAGATTGGGTCTTTTTTTATCGTGATAAAATTGCAAAAACCAGTTCTGAAAGCGAACAGAGCAAGGCGCAAGTAGCCATTGCCAAGAAATTACTGCGCGCCAGTTATTCTTTGATTATGTATCGTGACAAAAATTGGTTTGATGATCCTATCGAATGCGGGCAGCAGTTTTTACGTTATCATCCGGAGAAAAAAATCGACATTGAGAGATTGGGTATTTTGCTCTCTGGACGAGTGATCGCCAAACGCTCAGTGATTGGAATTCTAGACAGTTATGGGCAATGGCTTGCAAAGCAGTATCAAAAAACAGAGTTTCGGATTGGTTAACCGCTGGCTAGGTCGTCGTGCTTCTTAAAATAACCCTAGTTGTGGCTGGCTGAGCTGTTCGAAATTCAAACCAACAAAAGGCAAAATGGCTTCTGCGACTGGCTGCAATTGTTTATCGATATAGTGCTGATAATCGATAGGACTTTTTAAATACTCTTTAGGCTCAGGGCCATTCAGTGTGATGAGGTATTCGATACGACCTCGATTTTGATATTGCAATGGTCGGCCTAACTGCTGGTTTATCGTATCAGCAAGTCGTGCGGCTCTTACTTGTGGTGGTACGTTTTTTTGGTATTCATGCAGCTTGCGACGCAACCGTTTTTGGTACACGAGCTCATGGTCGAGTTGACCGGTTTGAGTTTGCTCAACGATTTCACGAATAAACGCCGCAGGGTCTTCACCATTAAAAATCATCGAATAAAGTTGGTGCTGAAAGCGTTGTGCGAGCGGAGTCCAGTCCGTTCTTGCACTCTCAAGCCCTTTAAAAATTAGCCGCTCGTTTTCGCCTTCACCGATCAATCCCGCATAGCGTTTTTTTGACCCCGTTTCTGAACCTCGGATGGTTGGCATCAGAAACTTTCGGTAGTGGGTTTCGTATTCCAATTCCAGCATCGATTCCAATCGGTACTCTTCACGCAAGTGGGTCGTCCACCATTGATTGATGTGTTCAACCAGTTGTTTTCCTACGCGATCCGCTTGCTGCTGTGAATATTTACCACCTAAAGAGACAAAGGTTGAGTCGGTATCACCATAAATCACTTGATAGCCTTGCGCCTCAATTAACTTTTTAGTTTGCTTCATGATCTCGTGTCCGCGCATGGTAATACTGGACGCCAAACGAGTATCAAAAAAACGACAACCTGACGAGCCAAGCACCCCGTAGAAAGAGTTCATGATGATTTTTATCGCTTGTGAAAAGGCTTTGTTATTGTTCTTTTTCGCCACATCACGCGCAGCCCATAATTTCTCGATCATTTCTGGAAGAAAATGTTTGGTGCGGTGAAATTGACCGCCACGAAATCCCGTTACCGCTTGGTTATCCTCTTTACCAAGCGGAATTTTTAGCCCTTCAATCAAGCCAAGTGGGTCAATTAAAAATGAACGAATGATCGAGGGATATAAGCTTTTAAAATCAAGAAGTAATACAGAGTCGTAGAGGTTAGGGATGGAGTCCATAACATAGCCTCCGGGGCTTGCGACCCAATTTTCGGAGTGTAAGTTAGGTGCGATGTAACCCGCGCGATGCAATTGAGGTAAATAGAGATTGGTAAAGGCGGCGACAGAACCGCCGACGCGATCTAGCTCCACACCCGTGAGACGGGAACGTTCAATGGCGAAATCCAGCAAATGGGTATGTTCAAAGATTTTATTCACTAACACACAATCTTGCAGGTTGTATTTCGCCAGTGAAGGTTTGTCTTTTTTAAACATACGGTTGATTTCATCCATCCGATCATGGGCGTTGTGAATCGCTTTTCCTTCGCCTAAGAGCTCCCTTGATACTGATTCCAATGACCAAGACCGAAATTGGTAAGTGGCTGTTTTTAATGTATCAATTCCATCCAACACTACTCGCCCGGGAATGGTAATAAACCCTTGCTGACTCTGGTTTGAACTACGAAAAAAACTGTGCTGTTTGCCGCGACCAATCGCAAGTTTTAACTTATGCCACTCGGCTCTTTTATGGAGTAAGCGAAAATCAAAATCAATCACGCTCCAGCCAATTACTACATCAGGGTCGAACTCAGTGAACCAATCGATGAGAGCGTTGAGCAATGCGTATTCGTCTTTCACCCACTGAATTGGGGTATCGCAAGGTTCGGGCTCACCAATCATGATTACGCGGCTGTCCATTGGGCTATCAAAACCAATCGAGTAGAGAATGCCTTTTTCAGAGCATTCTAAATCCAGCGAAACCACTTTCAGATGAGGAAGATAGTTGCCCGGTCGACATTTCGCCTGTTCTATTTTTGAATGGAAAAACGTCTGGGTAAGCCGTCCAGTGAATTCAATGCTGCCTTTAAGAAAACGCTCCATAAGAAAGCGGTCGGCAAGCTTAATATCATCTTCTAACGTCAGAATATGATGTTGCTTTAGTAGTGCCGAAAACTCAGCATGCGTTTGAATCGTTTGACAATAACAACCCGCTAGGAGGTTATGTTCAAAATCTTCCAAATCCAATGTTTTTAATTCGATAGAGAGCTGCCGCTCTAACGCTAATTTTTGCGCTTGTGGTACATCTTTCTGTGGTATGAAGAACACGGGTTTTTCACCACGGATAATCAGTTGGGTTGGACCTTGAGGCGTACTCAACCACAACTCAATATGAGTCGAGCCATGAAGGTCTCTTGCATGGCGAGTAAGTAAAAAACCGTGTTGAATAACCAAGCGTAATAAATCCAAATAGTCGTAACCTTGGGGGAGGGCATCATATCAGAGCTACGAGGTAAATAACGAATTTCAGTGAGGTGAGTAAGCGGGCGATGGAGATGAAATAACCGTTAATTGGTATGGTGTATGCATTTTAACTTTATGATTTGTTTTGGTTTTGTATTTTTATGAGGCTGGTTGCATTTTTATGTTTAGGTTCAAATTTGTCAAAAAATCATGTAAAAGTCGTGCGACATCTCTGCTAATATAATTAAGCTTTTGATTTGTTGATGGATTCTCATTGGATGATTAGCCGAACAAATAAGTACTTGCCAAATTTGGGGTTTGAGCACATATTCAGTGTGAGTAAAAACCAATGTTAAGTTAATTACCCGATTGTGAGTTAATTTCCAATTGTGAGCTAATTAATGTGGGCCGCGATGCTGCTATCCACGATTCAGTGGGTGCAGAGCCAATAGATGAGTGTGGAGATACAAGTTTGATAAGTGTTTTCCTTGTAGATGATCACGAGCTGGTTCGCACAGGGATACGACGTATTATTGAAGACGTCCGTGGAATGAACGTAGTAGGGGAAGCTGACAGCGGTGAAGAAGCAGTAAAATGGTGTCGCAGTAATCATGTCGACGTTGTTTTAATGGATATGAACATGCCTGGTATCGGCGGTTTGGAAGCGACAAAAAAAATTCTGCGCTTTAATCCAGATGTGAAAATCATCGTGTTAACGGTTCATACGGAAAATCCATTTCCGACCAAAGTGATGCAAGCTGGAGCCGCGGGTTATTTAACCAAAGGTGCAGGCCCAGATGAAATGGTCAACGCGATTCGCATTGTGAATAGCGGGCAGCGTTATATCTCGCCTGAAATCGCACAGCAAATGGCATTAAGCCAATTCTCGCCAGCTTCTGACAATCCATTTGCTGATCTCTCGGAAAGAGAGCTGCAGATTATGATGATGATTACCAAAGGGCAAAAAGTGACGGATATTTCCGAGCAACTTAGTCTTAGCCCCAAAACAGTAAATAGCTATCGCTATCGACTGTTTAGTAAGTTAGCGATAAGCGGTGATGTTGAACTGACCCATTTAGCTATTCGACACGGAATGTTAGACACCGAGACGCTTTAGTGACTTCTTTGTTCGACTCGGTCGCTTTTCTTAAAACCGTTACCCATCAGCCCGGCGTTTATCGAATGTATAACGCCGAGGCTGATATCATCTATGTTGGCAAAGCCAAAGACCTCAAAAAACGCCTTTCTAGCTACTTTCGAAAAACAATCGATAGTGAGAAAACGCGCGCGTTAGTCAGCCATATCGATAAAATTGATGTCACCGTTACTCACACTGAAACGGAAGCGTTGATCCTTGAACATAATTACATCAAGCAATATTTGCCTAAATACAATGTGCTGCTGCGAGATGATAAATCTTACCCGTATATTTTTATTAGTGGGCATAAGCACCCTCGTTTGTCGTTGCACCGTGGCGCGAAAAAGCGCAAAGGTGAGTATTTTGGTCCATACCCTGATTCTGGTGCGGTTCGAGAGTCGTTACACCTCATCCAAAAAATATTTCCGGTAAGACAATGTGAAGATACCGTCTATAGCAACCGGACTCGTCCTTGCCTGATGTATCAAATTGGCCGCTGCGCTGCACCTTGTGTGAGTCATATCATTGCGGATGAAGAGTATGCTGAATTGGTTAATTATGTTCGATTGTTTTTGCAAGGCAAAGATAACCAAGTACTTGAAACATTAGTGCAAAAAATGGAACAAGCCAGCCAAGCACTGCAGTTTGAAAATGCCGCTAAATTTAGAGACCAGATCCAAGCCATTAGAAGAGTCCAAGAACAACAGTTTGTTTCTGAAGAGACGATGGATGACATGGATGTATTGGGATTTGCCCAAGAAAATGGCATCGCTTGCATCCATATTTTGATGATCCGCCAAGGTAAAATATTGGGTAGTCGTAGCCATTTTCCTAAAATTCCGGCTAACACGACTCAAGAAGAGGTGTTTGATGGCTTTTTAGGACAGTATTATTTAAGTCACAATGAAGCGCGTACGATCCCAAGTCGAGTGATCTTAAATGCGGGTCTGCTAGAGGATGAAAAGCCGCTGCAAGAAGCCTTACAGACCCTAGTCGGGCGTAAAGTTTCTTTCCACATCAGCCCAACAGGTGTGCGTGCTCAATATTTAAAATTGGCTAATACCAATGCATTGAGCGCAATAACGGCTAAAATTAACCATAGAATGACGATCAACCAGCGCTTTAAAGCACTTCAAGCTGTTTTAGGGTTGGATAGCATAGAGCGTATGGAGTGTTTTGATATTTCGCACACCATGGGAGAGAGTACGATCGCCTCATGCGTGGTATTTAACCAAGAAGGGCCTGTTAAACCAGAATACCGCCGTTATAACATCACGGGAATTACTGGTGGGGATGATTACGCTGCAATGGGACAAGTGTTAGATAAGCGGTATTCCAAGCAGCTTGACGTGGAAAAAATCCCCGATGTCATTTTCATTGATGGTGGTAAAGGGCAATTGAATCGAGCTTTGCAGATCATCTCTAGCCATTGGCAAGATTGGCCGAAAAGACCGGTGATGATTGGTATCGCCAAAGGCGTTACCCGCAAACCGGGGCTAGAAACGTTGATTACAACCGATGGCGATGAATTTAACTTGCCAAGTGATGCGCCAGCTTTGCATTTGATTCAGCATATTCGCGATGAAAGTCATAATCACGCCATTGCTGGGCATAGAGCCAAACGAGGTAAAACACGGCGTACCAGTACATTGGAAGGCATAGAAGGGGTTGGGCCTAAACGCCGGCAAGCACTGCTGAAATATATGGGAGGGCTGCAAGAGCTAAAAAGAGCCACTGTTGAAGAAATCGCCAAAGTGCCCGGTATTAGCCATTCTTTAGCTGAAAACATTTATCAAGCATTGAAACAATAAGAAAAATAACGCAACATAACCGCGCAATCGATAAGAGCCTATAAATATGCGTTTGAATATTCCTAATATTTTGTCTTTATTACGACTTTTCCTTATCCCAGTATTTGTCGTTGTTTTCTATCTGCCTTACGGCTGGGGCCCTTTTGCTGCGGCAATGGTGTTTTGGGTAGCGGGTTTTACCGATTGGTTAGATGGCATGCTTGCGCGAAAACTTGGGCAAACCTCTCGCTTTGGTGCTTTTATCGACCCAGTAGCGGATAAAGTGCTCGTTGCGACGGCTCTTATCTTGATCACCGACCATTACCACAGTCTCTGGATAACGATTCCAGCCGTGACAATGATTGCACGTGAAATCATCATTTCTGCGTTGCGAGAATGGATGGCGGAAATTGGTAAACGAGCCAGTGTGGCCGTTTCATGGGTTGGGAAGGTTAAGACGCTCACCCAAATGTTTGCATTGTGGGTACTGATTTGGCGTCATGATGATTGGATGGTGTGGGTCGGCTATGCAGCGTTATACATCGCCACCATTTTGACCTATTGGTCAATGGTTCAATACTTGGCGGCAGCTAAAGACGACCTCCTCAATGCAGAACATCATTAAGAAACGGGCTTAGGCCCGTTTTTTGTTGTCATCCCTAAACCACCGCCTTGGGCGGTGGTGATTGAACCTTGGGGCTATTGCCCGAAGGAGTGCCCATGCTAGAAGTAAACCTCTTATTCACCACAAGTAAGAGGAAACTAAAAACATGGGCGATTATAGAAGTTCATCACATGTATATTGGCGTTGCAAATACCATATAGTTTGG
>NZ_NDIO01000333.1:0-9317 GCF_002241085.1 Vibrio sp. V03_P4A6T147 | reverse complement strand
TTGAGAGGCAATACACTTCTGTTCTACACATTAACTATACCCAAATAACTTGAAGTTGCAGGTAGGCGGCAAGTGAGTACTGTAATAATTAACAAGCAACAAAAAAGCGCTAATCGCATGACGATTAACGCTTTCCATTTCATTGTATCAGTCGGTTATTACTGCCTACTTTGGCACTACCAACCAAAAAATGATTAATGTGAACCGCAGCTGCCGCCACCGCAACAACCTTCTTTTTTCTCACCATGGTCATGGCCTTCACCACCACAGCAACCACCTTCATGATCATGATCGTGGTCATGGTCGTGGCCATGTCCACAGCCACCAGCTTGGTGAATGTGACCATGTTGGATCTCTTCTTCAGTTGCAGCGCGAATCGCAACGACTTCTACATCAAACGTTAATGTTTGGCCAGCCAACATGTGGTTACCATCAACTACCACTTCGTCACCATCCACTTCCGTGATTTCAACTGGAATTTGGCCTTGGTCAGTATCCGCTAGAAAACGCATACCCACTTCAATTTCATCAACGCCTTGGAAAACTTCAGCAGGTACACGTTGTACAAGCTCATCGTTGTATTCACCGTACGCTTCTTCAGGAGCGATAGTTGCTGTGAACTTATCGCCCACAACTTTTCCTTCTAACTCATTTTCAAGGCCAGTGATTAGATTGTTGTGACCGTGAAGGTAATCTAGTGGTGCATCAACTGTTGATTGGTCTACGACTGCACCATCTTCCAATACTAATTGGTAGGCTAGGCTTACAACCACGTTCTTTTCAATTTTCATAACAACTCCAAGGAGGTTTGTTCCTAGGTTGTCATCTTCAAACCTAAGAAATCGATCGGTATGAGGCGTATTATGAAGATCTATTCCAGAAACTCAATTATTCTGGTTTAAAAATCCCGATCATCTCTTGCCGAGCATGTTCACTTTTTTCTACGGATTTGGGCTTTCGCTGCTCATGGTAGTCGCACTCGACACACTCAACGAGCTCTATGTTGTTTTCAACCCACCAGCGCAGAGTATCTTGTGACTGACAACTTGGGCACTTTGCACCGGCAATAAAGCGTTTTTTCTGTTTCACGTTACATCCTACAACTGAATATTGATTGGCGTTATTTTTCCCAATAATGACGAGATTGGCGATCATTATCCATTTCACGCCCAAATATTTCTTCCAGCTCTTTACGTGCCTCTTTGGCGCGCAGTGCGAGTTGTTTGTCTTGGTTATGTTGCGGTAGCAGCTCTTTGAGCATCGCATTATCGAGTTTTCTAAAATGTGCTTCGGCGCGCTTGGCTTGGTAAGGGTGCATGCCCAATTCGACCAGTACTTGTCGGCCGAGGTCCAAAGCGCCTAAGAAAGTTTCCCGCGAGTATTTATCGACCCCATGGCTGAGTAACTGATACGCCTCTACCCGGCTACGAGCGCGAGCTAAGATCTTTAACTGCGGGAAATGGTGCTGACAAAGCTCGACAATTTTCATCACTTCATCGGGCGCATCAGTACAGATGACAATCGCCTCAGCTTCTTCTGCACCCGCGGCGCGCAACAGTTCAAGTTGAGTCGCATCACCATAAAAAACGTTATAACCGTACTCTCTCAATAATTTAATTTGACTGGCATCGCTTTCTAATACGGTAATTTTAATCTTATTGGCGTACATCAAACGCCCTACAATTTGCCCAAAACGGCCAAAACCCGCAATGATGATTTGCGGCTGTTTATTGACGACATCGGAATGCATCTCATCGTCACTGCTGAGGTTCAATTTTCGCGCAAACCATTTGTCCTGAATCGTCAGTAATAAAGGTGTGGTGACCATCGACAGACTGACCACAACGAGCAAAAAGGCCACTTGATCCTGTGATAGCACACCCTGTGCGCTTGCCGCAGTGAAAATCACGAACGCGAACTCGCCGCCTTGGCTGAGGATCGCCGCCATTTTGCTGCGTGCTTTAGAACGCGTACCCGATAAACGTGCGAGGAGATAAAGGATTCCTCCTTTCAGCACCACTAGACCTAATACAGCCGCCAACACTTGCAGCGGCGCTTGCGCCAATAAGCCCAAATTAACCGCCATTCCAACGGCAATAAAAAATAGCCCGAGCAATAACCCTTTAAACGGTTCAATCGCGATCTCAAGTTCATGGCGAAATTCACTTTCTGCCAGCAACACACCAGCAAGGAAAGTACCGAGCGCCATTGACAAGCCAAGCTGCTGCATTAACAGTGCAATCCCAATCACCAACAGCAAGGCGGCAACGGTAAAAAGTTCACGCACACCACTGGTCACAATATAACGAAACAGCGGGCTCAATAGAAAATGCCCCCCGACCAGCAAAGCGGTAATGCCACCCAACATCCAAATCACATCTAACCAGCTTCCACCGGCGTTGCCTGCCAGTAAAGGCAAAAAGGCCAACATCGGGATGACAGCGATATCTTGAAAAAGCAGTACCGCAAAACCAGACTGGCCAGCTTCACTGCGTGTTAGCCCTTGCTCTTCAATTACGCGTAATGCGATTGCTGTCGAAGAGAGCGCAAGGCCCATACCAATCACTAAACTACTTTGCCAGTTAACGCCTAATAGATAAGCAATACTGGCGATGACTAAGGTACTTACCACTACCTGCGCGCCACCCAAACCAAGGATCGGCCCACGCATCTGCCATAATTTTTTGGGGTTTAATTCCAGCCCAATCAGAAACAGCAGCAGCACCACGCCAAATTCAGCAAAGTGTAATATGGCTTGCACATCACTGATTAAACCCAGCCCCCAAGGGCCTATGGCTACACCAGCTAACAAATAGCCGAGCACCGAACCCAGCCCTGCACGCTGAGCAATCGGTACGGCCACCACAGCCGCGGTTAAAAACACCACGCTGCTTTGTAAAAAATCACCGCTTAACGCCATCAAGCTCTCCTTGTGTGGCCAGTGGGTGTTGCAACCAGTGTCGATAATGCTCAGCGTGTTGATAGCGCTCCATATCACTCACATTACGTGACCAGTAGAGAACTAACGGTTCCATCCAGTTCATACAACACAGAGCCGCGGTTAATTCAAATGGTTGGAGAATTTGATCCAGTGGGTATTTGTTGTAGCCCCGCTCATCAAACGCTTCTTTTTTTCCGCCCGTGGTGATGACGCTACGCCAGTATTTACCATGCAACGCCGTCTGTCCGCCGAAGGCAAACCCTTTGGCAAGTACGCGATCAAACCACTCTTTGAGTAGCGCTGGGCAGGAATACATATAAAGAGGGTGTTGAAACACAATCACATCATGCTCAAGTAGTTTTTGCTGCTCTGCGTGCACATCGATAAAAAAATCGGGATAGGTTGCATACAAGTCATGCACAGTGACGTGGGAAAGTGACGCAATATTGTGCAGCATAGTTTGATTGGCGATGGAGTTTAATGGCTCAGGATGCGCATAAATCACCAATATTTTAGGTGTAATTTGGTCAGGCATGACGGTGGTGGACATTTTTGTCTGCGCTCCCAATAGTTATCAATATGTTATTAAGCATAATAACGCAATTTGCATAATGATCGACATTTATCCTTATTGCCCCTACTATTCCACGCGATAACGTCTCGATATGAAAAATAGATTTTTATGATTACCTTCTCTGATATTCAATTACTGCGCGGCGGTAAACCGCTCCTTGAAAAGGCCTCTGCAACTATCCAGCCGGGCGATAAAGTTGGCCTAGTAGGCAAAAATGGCTGTGGCAAATCAACGCTCTTTGCCCTACTCAAAGATGAGCTGTCTATTGACGCTGGCTCCTTCAGTAAACCAGCTCACTGGGAACTGGCTTGGGTTGCCCAAGAAACTCCGGCTCTTGATCGCAATGCGATTGAATATGTCATCGATGGCGATCGTGAATATCGTGAATTAGAACGACGCCTCAGCGTTGCTGAAGAGGCAGACCAAGGAACCTTGGTTGCAGAGCTGCATGGAAAAATTGAAACCATCGGCGGATACAGTATTCGCGCCCGCGCTTCTGAACTGCTTGATGGTTTGGGGTTTAGCCAAGAGCAGATGGGATGGAGTTTAACGCAATTTTCGGGTGGTTGGCGGATGCGCTTAAACTTAGCGCAAGCGCTGTTGTGCCGCTCGGATTTACTGCTGCTTGATGAACCAACCAACCACTTGGATTTGGACGCCGTCATGTGGCTTGAACGTTGGTTACAAAACTATCCCGGCACCTTGATCTTGATTTCCCATGACCGCGATTTTCTTGATCCGATCGTCGGACGCATCATCCATATCGAAAATCAAGCCATGAACGAATACACCGGAAACTACTCATCGTTTGAAAATCAACGGGCGCAAAAACTGATCTTGCAACAAGCCATGTACCAGAAGCAGCAAAAACAGATGGTGCACATGCAAAGCTACATCGACCGTTTCCGCTACAAGGCCTCCAAAGCTCGCCAAGCACAAAGTCGTATCAAAGCGTTGGAACGAATGGAAAAAGTGCTGCCAGCTCAATTTGATAACCCATTTAATTTCGAATTTCGAGAGCCTTCGGCACTGCCTAACCCAATCATGATGATGGACGAAGTCTACGCCGGGTATGGTGAACGTTTAATTTTAGAAAAAATTCGCCTCAACCTTGTACCGGGAAGCCGTATTGGATTACTCGGGCGTAACGGTGCGGGTAAATCAACATTAATTAAATTACTCTCCGGTGAGTTAAAACCGCAAGGCGGCGATCTCACTTATTCGCAAGGTGTAAAGATTGGTTACTTTGCCCAGCATCAGTTAGAAACACTGCATCCAGAAGAGACCCCTCTGCAGCACATGATGCAAATTGCCCCGGATAAAAACGAACTTGAGCTGCGTAATTATCTGGGTAGTTTTGGTTTCCAAGGCGACAAAGCGCTAGAGAAAATCGCTCCGTTTTCCGGGGGTGAAAAGGCTCGCTTAGTGCTTGCGCTAATTGTGTGGCAAAAACCGAACTTGCTGCTGCTTGATGAACCCACCAACCACTTAGACTTGGATATGCGTCAAGCCCTAACGTTTGCCCTGCAAACCTTTGAAGGCGCGATGGTCATCGTCAGCCATGATCGCTATCTACTGCGCGCAACCACCGATGACTTGTACTTGGTGCACGATCGTCAAGTCGCGCCTTTCGATGGGGATTTGACCGACTACTACAAGTGGCTGACAGAACAACAGAAAGCGGAACGTAGAGAAGTTCAATCTCAGCAACCTGCCAAAGACAGTAGCAACAGTGCCGCAGCCAAAAAAGATCAAAAGCGCCGAGAAGCGGAATTTCGCATCCAAACCGCACCAATTCGCAAAAAACTGACACAACTCGAAGCGAAAATGGACACATTGAATGCGGCACTGGCGCAAACTGAAGCGCAATTGTCTGATACTTCGCTGTATGAAGCCGAAAACAAAGCTAAACTTACCGAAGTGATTGCGCTTCAAGCTCGCAGTAAATCGGCACTTGAAGCGATCGAAATGGAATGGATGTCGGAACAAGAGACACTCGAACAACTAGAGCAGGAATTCAGTCGCTAAGATGAGCCAAGAGCACGTACGATTATCTCTGACCTTAGAACGCTTATGGCAATTCAGTTTGCAATACTACAGCGTGCGAGAAGTGAAAGAGGCGTGCTTAAGTTTACAAAATAACTTCCACGGCAACGTCAACTTATTGCTGCTACTCAAATGGCTTGATGAGCAACAAGTGACGGTTGCCGATGCTGACTGGCAAAATGTCACTCAATGTATCGGCCGTTCAGAAGCGCTGCTGCACAGTTACCGAGAGTTAAGACGACGTTTGAAAAGCATGGTGCCAGATACGCTGTACCGCGAGGCGCTGCAATTTGAGCTGCAGCTTGAAAAGCAGCAGCAAGCTGACCTCGTGGAATGTATCAACGCATTGGCATTGCAGAATAACCATGGTGAACAATTAACGCTGCGTTACTGTCGCCAGCTTGGCTGTGAGCATTTGCATCTCGCTTTTAAAACCCCGGCGCCTCATTCTCAAAAACCGTAACTACATCAATTGCTCGCTCGGTGTATACTGGTCGCAATTCATAAAAATAATACGCTATGGTTATGACTCCATTTATCGCTGCTACTGGACTAACAAATCCACACCTTCAGACTCTGCTTCCTCGTTTGTTGCGCAAACGCGCACGTTTTGAGCCGCTGTGGCAAACGCTGTTTACACCTGATGGTGATTTTTTAGACCTTGCTTGGAGTGATGATTGGCGCTCAGAGCGAGTACAAAATAAACCCCTATTTATCTTGTTTCATGGCTTAGAAGGCAGTTTTCATAGCCCGTATGCCAATGGCTTAATGTACGCCTTCGCACAGCAGGGGTGGTTATCGGTCATGATGCATTTTCGCGGCTGTAGCGGCAAACCGAACCATTTGGCACGCGCTTACCATTCTGGTGAGGTTGAAGATGCACGCTTTGTGCTCGAATACATACGCAAGCAATGCCCGAATAGACCTATCGTCGCGGTGGGCATTTCTCTTGGCGGCAATATGTTGGTTAATTACTTAGCGCAATATAATCACGACCCGATCGTTAGCGCGGCAACCGTTGTCTCCGCTCCGCTCGATCTGGCAGCGTGTTCCACACGTATTGAACAGGGATTTTCAAAGGTTTATCGCGCTTACTTACTGACATCATTGAAAAAAAATGCACTAAAGAAACAGCATCTTTTACATAATGAGTTAGGTATTTCTAACCATCAAATTAAACACATCAAAAAACTTTACGAATTTGACAATCTCATCACCGCGCCTTTGCATGGTTTTCAAGATGCGCAGGATTACTACCAGCAGTGCTCAGGCCTTTCAAAGCTGACACAAATTCGCGTGCCGCTACAAATCATTCAAGCGCAAGATGATCCCTTTATGACAGATGCCGTGATCCCCAAATTTTCCTTACCAGAGAACATCCATTACCGCTTATTTACCCAAGGTGGCCATGTCGGTTTTCTCAGCGGTAGCGCGCTTAAGCCTAAATTTTGGCTCGAAGAAGCACTTCCAACCTATTACGAAAACCTGCGTCACGGCAACCCTATTGACCATCAATGCAACGCATGATTAATCACATATCGCTTTAAATCGATACCCTTTTCTCCATGACAGTTTAAGAGGTCGTCATGCTTATTCCTTGGCAGCACATTGCGCCTGAAACACTGGATAATTTGATTGAAACGTTTGTATTACGCGAAGGTACTGATTACGGAGAGCAGGAAGTACCATTGCAGCAAAAAATCGAGCAAATAAAGAAACAGCTCGCAACAGGGGAGGCGATCATCGTCTATTCTGAGTTGCATGAAAGTGTGGATATTCAATTGCGTAAATAATTTCAGCTCAAAACAATCTACTCTTTTCGTGCTATATTGCAGCCATCGATAACAAGTACGTTACATACAGACAGGGTTTGTCATGTCAGCAAAACATCCAATTATCGCTGTCACCGGCTCGTCCGGTGCCGGTACAACTACGACCTCAGAAGCCTTTCGCAAAATGTTCAATATGATGAACATTAAACCAGCATGGGTTGAAGGGGATAGCTTCCATCGCTTTACACGGCCAGAAATGGATGTGGAAATTCGTAAAGCGCGCGAACAAGGGAAGCACATCAGCTACTTTGGCCCACAAGCCAATGATTTTCCTGCATTGGAAGAATTTTTCCGCCAATATGGGAAATTAGGCACAGGCCAAGTTCGCCGCTATCTACACTCTTTTGACGAAGCTGTGCCCTACAATCAAATGCCCGGCACCTTTACACCTTGGCAAGATTTACCAGACAACTCGGATGTGATGTTTTACGAAGGTCTGCATGGCGGTGTAGTCGATGGCGATGTAAACGTCGCGCAGCATGTCGATTTTTTGATAGGCATGGTGCCAATCGTTAACCTTGAGTGGATACAAAAGTACGTGCGTGATACTCGTGATCGAGGCCATTCACGTGAAGCGGTGATGGATTCCATCGTCCGTTCGATGGATGATTACCTCAATTACATCACCCCCCAATTCTCACGAACTCACATCAACTTCCAACGGGTACCGACGGTTGATACTTCAAACCCACTTAACGCCAAGGGCATCCCTAGTTTGGATGAAAGCTTCGTCGTGATCCGCCTGCGCGGCATAAAGAATGTTGATTTCCCCTATCTGCTCGCCATGATTGATGGCTCTTTTATGTCGCGCCACAACACCATTGTGGTACCGGGTGGCAAGATGAGTTTTGCGATGGAATTGATCGTCAGACCGATCCTGCAGCAATTGATTGAAACAGGTAAAATTGGCTAAGTGATCGGACAAGTTGACGGTTACTTTTCATACCGTGATCATGTGCACAGTTTTGCGTAAAAAATCATGCCACTGACACGATTAAAATCAAGAAATCGTTTCTGAAAAAGGATACTATCCTTAACCGAAACACAAGTTAGCTTGCAGCATTTGGAAAGTGCTCTTATCCTAGTAAGCTTATTTTAGGCTTAGCTACAATATGGAAAGCGGCAAGCGTACCCTGCAGAGGAAGTGAGATATTATGGTTCTAGGTAAACCTCAAACCGATCCAACACTAGAGTGGTTTCTTTCACACTGTCATATTCATAAATACCCATCGAAAAGCACGTTGATTCATGCGGGCGAAAAAGCAGAGACGCTGTACTACATCGTCAAAGGCTCGGTAGCGGTATTGATTAAAGACGAAGAAGGTAAAGAGATGATCCTCTCTTACCTCAACCAAGGTGACTTTATCGGTGAACTTGGTCTATTCGAAGAAGACCAAGAGCGTACTGCTTGGGTTCGTGCAAAATCTCCTTGTGAAGTTGCGGAAATTTCATTTAAGAAATTCCGTCAGCTTATCCAAGTGAACCCAGACATCTTAATGCGTCTGTCTGCACAAATTTCTCGACGTCTACAAGTCACCAGTCAAAAAGTGGGTGATTTAGCCTTCCTAGACGTGACGGGTCGTATTGCACAAACGCTACTCAACCTAGCGAAACAACCTGATGCAATGACGCACCCAGATGGCATGCAAATCAAAATCACCCGTCAAGAGATCGGCCAAATTGTAGGCTGTTCTCGTGAAACTGTAGGACGTATTTTGAAGATGCTCGAAGAGCAGAATTTAATTTCTGCCCACGGTAAAACCATCGTGGTGTACGGAACTCGTTAATTTTCAAACGCAAACACCTTGATTAAAGAGCCAGTTTTACTGGCTCTTTTTTTTTCGCCAACTCTTTGAATTATTTCCATTCGCTTAAATTATCTCTCATCCGTTCATCACTTAAAAAAATCTGAACTATACTAATT
>NZ_NDIO01000116.1:0-9389 GCF_002241085.1 Vibrio sp. V03_P4A6T147 | reverse complement strand
ATTCAAAAGTCTGCGCAGGGAGAACCAGCTCACCATCTTTGTAATAACGAGATTCAATATTGGCAAAAAAAGCGGCTATGGATTGCTTGGCGCTATCGAAGGCGTTGGGAGATTCAATACTTTTCGCAACATCATCCAAAATATCATTCGCCAACGCTAAGCCATCACTCGCCATCTGTTTTACTTTAGGCAATGAAGCATTCATGCTTTCTCTATACTGCTCAAGGGCCGTTTTCTGCTCACTGTCGAGCTCCATCTTTTCACCACGGATATAGAGATTATTCTGTTTATCTATCAAAACAGTGTCGGTGCTCGTTTTGAGAATTTCAACCTTATCACCATCAAGGTGAACTTCATGGTTCACATCAACCCGGCACTGCGCTGCCCACAAAGGGGAGCTCAACAACATTAAAGTGACTAACACTACTTTTTTCATTGTTCTCTCTCATCGATCGTTTTATGACTAACCATATCAGGTGTGGATATTTGATGAGTTAGTATTTCTCGCTAGCAATATAAATGATTTCAACCTAAAAACCGTCAATTTAATGACATAAATGTTAGTTTGTTTCACTAATTTAAAAAAAACTGAGCTGCTTATTGAGCATTTCTGGCTTTAACATCACCTGTAAACCAAGTAAGCGAATTTCTCGCCCGTTTTGCCGCAACAAAATATTCTCCAAAAGGGTTCGAAAATCATTGAGCTCTAACTGTGGATGAAGATGCTCAATCGTCGTAATTTGAAAATCGGCAAACTTGACTTTGATCCCTTGTTTGACAATCGAACCATCAACACTCGCTCTGTCTAACCTCGCTTTTATCTCTGGATAGAGATGATGTTCAATCACCTGCCAGCACTCTTCATAACTTGAGATATTTTGACTAAATGTTCTTTCGACACCTAATGATTTGCGCTCCCTCTCTGTCACGACTTCGCGATTATCAATTCCATGACTTTTCTTCCATAGTGAAGCGCCTAATCTGCCAAAGTTACGAAGTAACTCTCGATAGTCCGTTAGCTTGATATCTTCACACTTATAAAAACCCGCTTGGTGCAACTTTTCCAGACTAACCTTACCGACACCGGGTATTTTCTCTAGCGGCAATGAATCGACCACCTGCTGTACTTTATCGGGTGGTATTACAAATTGACCGTTAGGCTTATTCATATCAGAGGCCACTTTAGCCAAAAATTTTACAGGTGCTACACCTGCAGAGGCGGTCAGTTGGAGTTCGTTGTGAATATCATGGCGAATGGCTTGAGCTATCAATGTTGCGCTTCCTTGACATAACGGTGAATCACTCACATCAAGAAATGCTTCATCTAATGATAACGGCTCAATAATGGAAGTATAACGTTCGAATATCTGTCGGATTTGAATGGAGATAGCTTTGTATACCGACATCCGCCCCGGAACGACCAGCAGATTGGGACATAATTTTAAGGCTTGAGCAGTCGGCATTGCGGAACGAACGCCAAATTTCCTCGCTTCATAATTGCAAGTACTTAACACACCACGCTGCTTTTCATGACCACCAACGGCTAGAGGGCGATGCCTATATTCGGGGTTATCACGCATTTCTACCGCAGCGTAGAAACAATCCATATCAATATGGATAATTTTTTTGATTTTATTTTCCAATTCAAAACCATCAAAAGACTGTATACATAAACAGTATATTCTTGGTTTCTATGGATTGAAATGAATTGCTTTTAAAAATTAAAGAGCCTGCACAAAACAGGCTCTTTAATCGTAGCTCAGGCGATACGATCTTTTTCCCAATGCGCTAACTTTTCAGCTCTTGCTGCGGCCTTAGCTTCGCGTTTTTTACGTGCATCACAAGGCTCTGGGCAATTGCACACTTTTTCAATGCCAACAGCACCTAATCCACCACAACTGCCTTTGACTACTTTCTTTTGAAAGACATAGCCAACCGCCATCGCGGCAATGACACACAGAAATACACTGAATGTAATGAAAAAAGTATTCATAACTTAACTCACTTTTTATTTAGAAATGGCTTAAATGCGCTGGAGGCAATCTCTTCAAAACCTTGTTCTGTTTTCACAATCATGAACACAGGAATATTGTATTGCTCTGCAACCTCAATACCTTTCGTCTCTCCTAGTACCATTAATCCAGTCGCTAGGCCATCTGCCGTCATTGAAGATGCGTCCAAAACGGTAACCGATACCACTTTATTATGGATGGGTTTTCCAGTGATTGGATTGATAATGTGAGAATAACGCACACCATCTTGCTCAAAATAATTGCGGTAATCACCTGAAGTGGCAATTGCCAGATCACCAGGTTCAATGATCTCTTGAGCGGTACGTTCATCAACTGTCGGTTTTTCTATGGCGATTCGCCAAGCTACGCCTTCTCGATTTACGCCTTTTAAGCGCATCTCACCACCGACTTCAACCATGTAATTGGCAATGCCTTGTGATTGAATGTAGTCAGCAACCACGTCGACTCCCCATCCTTTCGCAATAGTTGAAAGGTCCACATAGAGATTAGGAAGATCTTTACTTAACGTAGTGTCGGTTGCGCTAAGATGCTCAATGCCTATATTGTTTTTACGCTCAGCCAATTCAGCATCGCTTGGCACCACATCAGGACGAGCTTCAGGGCCAAAACCCCATAGGTTAACCAAAGGACCAACAGTGACATCCAATGCACCTAAAGTAAGACCGTTAAGACGCAGCGCTTCTTTCACCACGATTGCGGTTTGAGAAGAAACCGTAAAAGGTTCCGTTCCTTGATATTGATTAAAACGGCTGAGCTCGGAATCTTTACGATAGGTCGACATTTGATCGTTCACTTCTTCCAATAACCGATCAACTTCCTTTTGGAGAGCCTCCGAGCTAGGGATCCCTTCAGCTTTCAGGTACTTAATATTGTAAGTCGTGCCCATAGTAGGGCCACTGAGATGAACTTGCTCAACCGATTTTTCACAACCCGCCAAGATGAATAGAGAAGCTAACGCAACAAGCCATTTTTTCACTTGTTTACTCCTAAAAATGAAAGTGAATATAGAAAAGAAGTGGTTATAGAAAAGAAATTCCTACACCTATTTTCTATGTTAACTGAGTTGGAATTCAAAGCCACAAGGCAAAACTAAAACTAAAAAAACAATGGCTGACTCATCAGAGCCAGCCATAAGTTTTACTTACTTCAGTGAATTAACCACCGAAGTCATCAAGAAGGATGTTCTCATCTTCTACACCAAGGTTCTTCAGCATGCCAATCACAGCCGCATTCATCATCGGTGGACCACACATGTAGTATTCACAATCTTCAGGCGCTTCATGGTCTTTCAGATAGTTTTCATACAATACATTGTGGATGAAACCTGTGTATCCATCCCAGTTATCTTCAGGCATTGGATCAGAAAGCGCACAGTGCCATACGAAATTCGAGTTTTCAGCTGCAAGGCCGTCAAAATCTTCAACGTAGAACATCTCACGCTTAGAACGCGCACCATACCAATAAGACATCTTACGGGTAGATTTTAAACGCTTAAGCTGATCGAAGATGTGTGAGCGCATTGGAGCCATGCCCGCACCACCACCGATAAAGACCATTTCTGCATCCGTATCTTTGGCAAAGAACTCACCAAATGGACCAGAAATAGTACATTTATCACCTTCTTTCAGTGACCAAATGTAAGAAGACATCTGACCCGGTGGCACATTGGGATTATTAGGCGGCGGCGTAGCAATACGCACGTTTAGCATAATAATACCGAACTCTTCAGGATAATTCGCCATTGAGTAAGCACGAATAATATCTTCATCAACTTTTGACTCGTAGCGGAACAGGTTAAATTTGTCCCAATCGCCACGATACTCTTCTGGCACGTCAAAATCTGAATATTTGATGTGGTGTGCTGGCGCTTCGATCTGAATGTAACCACCAGCACGGAAAGGTACTGACTCGCCATCAGGGATCTGAAGTTTAAGCTCTTTAATGAAGGTGGCTTTGTTGTCGTTAGAGATAACGGTACATTCCCACTTTTTAACACCAAAAATTTCTTCAGGAAGTTCAATATCCATGTCTGTTTTCACAGCCACTTGACACGCTAAACGTTCACCCTCACGAGCTTCACCTTTAGTAATATGATCAAGTTCAGTAGGAAGAATATCACCACCGCCAGATTTCACTTTTACACGGCATTGACCACAAGAGCCACCACCACCACACGCCGATGATACAAAGACACCAGAACCTGCAAGTACGCTCAGTAGCTTACCACCTGGATTAGTCACAATAGACTTATCTGCATCACCGTTAATTGAAATTGTAATGTCGCCTGTTGGAACTAGCTTAGATTTAGCAAATAAAATTACCAAAACGAGTGCTAGAACAATCAGGGTAAACATCACTACACCAAGAATAATGTCCATTGACTATTCCTTAATTGTTGCGGTTTACCCGACTTACAGTTGAACACCAGAGAAAGACATAAAGCCTAACGCCATTAGACCCGCCGTGATGAAGGTAATCCCTAAACCACGTAAACCCGGAGGTACATCTGAATATTTCATTTTCTCACGGATACCGGCAAGAGCGACAATAGCTAACATCCAACCCACACCCGAACCGAAACCGTAAACGACGGATTCAGCAAAGTTATAATCACGCTGAACCATGAAAGATACACCACCAAAAATGGCGCAGTTCACTGTGATTAAAGGTAAGAAAATGCCCAGCGCGTTATACAAAGGTGGGAAAAAACGATCCAATATCATCTCTAAGATCTGTACCAATGCGGCAATAACACCGATAAAGGTAATGAAATTTAGAAATGTAAGATCAATATTTTCACCCAATGCACCCGGTTTAAGTAACAAGTTATAAACCAAGTTATTCACTGGTACTGAAATGGTCAGAACAACAGTAACCGCAATCCCTAAACCAAACGATGTCTTTACTTTCTTAGATACAGCAAGAAATGTACACATACCCAAGAAGAAAGAGAGTGCCATGTTTTCGATAAAAATCGATCGAACAAGCAAACTGATATAATGTTCCATAACGCCCTTACTCCTTCGCTTCTAGTTGTTCAGGTTTGAACGTGCGAATCGCCCAAATCATGAAGCCAATTAGGAAGAATGCCGAAGGTGCTAGCAGCATCAAACCGTTAGGTTGATACCAGCCACCATCTTTCACAAGAGGTAGAACTTCCATTCCAAATAGCTTGCCTGAACCAAGAAGTTCGCGGAAGAAACCAACAGTGATCAATACAAAACCATAACCCAGACCATTACCGATACCATCGATAAAGGAAGGAATCGGTGCCGACTTCATTGCAAATGCTTCAGCACGGCCCATTACGATACAGTTAGTAATGATCAACCCTACGAACACCGATAGCTGTTTCGAGATATCGTATAAGTAAGCACGTAGGATCTGGTCAACAACAATAACCAATGAAGCAATGATCGCCATCTGAACGATGATACGCACACTGTTAGGTATGTGGTGACGAATTAACGAAACGAATAAGTTAGAGAAAGCCGTTACAAACATAACGGCTAGCGTCATAACAAACGCCGTTTCCAACTTAGTGGTTACCGCAAGGGCAGAACAGACACCAAGCACTTGAAGTGCGATTGGGTTGTTATCCAACACCGGCGCTAGAATGCTCTTTTTAATCTCTTTTGCGCTAGACATTAGTTCAAACCTCCGTCACGAACTTTTGCTAGGAATGGACCAAAGCCCATATCACCTAACCAGAAGTCGAAAGTGTGTTGAACACCGTTACTGGTCAGTGTTGCGCCAGAAAGTCCATCAACGCCATGCTCAGATCCGGCAGGAGCGCCACCTTTCACAACTTTAATTGCAGGTTGGTGGTTGTCATCAAACAATTTCTTGCCAACAAATTGAGCACGCCATGATGGGTTTTCAACTTCACCACCCAATCCCGGAGTTTCACCTTGTTCGTAGTAAGTAATGCCGGAAACGGTATTACCATCGGTTTCTACAGCCACAAATGCGTACATCATTGACCACAAACCATTACCGTGAACGGGAACAATCACTTTAGAAATCTCGTCGCCACTTTTCACTAGGTAAACAACCCCAGTATTGGCACGACGAATAATCTTCGCTTTATCTTGTTCCGCTGTTAGCTTGATAGATTGAGCTGGGTCTTTAGAAGCTTTGCGTTGATCATAGGCCGTTGCATCGCCATCAACAAAGTTCCCGGTTTTAAAATCAATCAAACGAGGTTCAATGTATTTAGCAAAAAGCTCTGGCACGCTGCCAGACTCGTTAATGCCTGCAACTTCAACAATCTTGCTTTGCTTATCAAGTACTGCGTTAACTTTTTGCTTGTCACGCAGGCCAACCGCTGCTGTCGATACGATGATTGAGCACACTAAGCTCAATGCGATAACAACAAACAGCGTTTTTTTAATGCTATCGTTATTACTTGCCATAGCGTGCTAGTCTCCGCTTGATGTTCTTCTCAATCACAATATGGTCAAACAAAGGTGCAAATAGGTTCGCAAATAAGATCGCCAGCATCATACCTTCTGGGTAAGCTGGGTTAACCACACGAATCATCACACACATTGCACCAATCAAAATACCGTATGCCCATTTACCTTTATTAGTAAATGAAGCCGATACTGGGTCGGTTGCCATGAAGAACATACCAAACGCAAAGCCACCAAGTACTAGGTGCCAATGCCAAGGCATATTAAACATTGCATTTGTGTCTGAACCAATAACATTGAACAGCGTTGATATGGCAATCATACCTACCATAACACCCGCAATAATGCGCCATGAAGCAATGCCCATGTAGACAATAAATGCCGCGCCAATCGCCAGTGCTAACGTCGACACTTCACCGATAGAGCCAGGAATGTTACCAACAAACGCATCCATCCAAGTAATGGCTTCGCCAGTGACCTTATTGATCAGAGCACCGTTACCACCTTGAGCCCATTGGCTTAGCGCCGTTGCACCAGAAAAACCATCTGCAGCTGTCCAAACAACGTCACCAGAGATTTGTGCTGGGTAGGCGAAGAATAGAAAAGCACGACCGGCTAATGCTGGGTTTAGGAAGTTACGCCCGGTACCACCAAAGATTTCTTTGGCAACAACCACGCCAAAGGTAATCCCTAAAGCGGCTTGCCATAAAGGCAGTGTGGGTGGAACAATCAGAGCAAACAAAATTGAAGTTACAAAGAAACCTTCGTTAACTTCATGCTTACGCACCATACAAAACAGCACTTCCCAAAAACCACCGACCAAGAATACCGTGGCGTAGATAGGTAGGAAGTAAGTCGCACCGAGCAGCATCATACTTGCCCAACCGGCTTGCGTACTTAATGTACCGCCAAGCATTTCAGTTAGCCAATAGTGCCAGTTACCACTGATGACTGTCGCCAATTCAGCGCCAGAATACAGATGGTTAAGTGCAGTAATCGATTGGTGACCAACGTTATACATACCCCAGAACATCGCTGGGAATACCGCTAGCCAAACCATGATCATGATGCGTTTGAGGTCAACGCTATCACGAACGTGTGAGCTTCGTTTTGTAACTAAACCAGGCGTATAAAAAAGCGTTGCGGCTGCTTCATACAAGGCAAACCATTTTTCATGTTTGCCGCCAGGTTCAAAATGATGCTCGATGTCTTCAAGAAACTTTTTAAGGCCCATGAAAATTACCCTTCCTTCTCAATCTTGTCTAGGCACTCACGAAGTAGCTGACCATATTCGTATTTACCAGGACATACAAAGGTACACAATGCGAGATCTTCTTCGTCCAGTTCAAGGGCACCGAGACGTTGAGCGCTATCGATGTCACCTGCACATAGGTCACGAAGTAGGAGCGTTGGTTCCATATCTAGTGGCAACACTTTTTCATAGTTACCAATAGGTACCATCGCACGATCACTACCATTGGTTGTGGTTGTCATGTTGAACAACTGACCTGTGAATAGATGACCAAGGAAAGAGCGAGTGACTGAAAATTTGTTCTTGCCAGGCATTGCCCAACCAAGAAAATCTTTGTCACGACCTTCACGCAGAACCGATACTTGGAGGTGGTAACGACCAAGATAAGCTACAGGCCCCGCCGCTTTCACACCAGAAAGTACAGAACCAGAGATGACACGAACTTCGCCCGGCATCAATTCGTTATCCGTTAACTCTTCGAGGCTAGCACCAATCTGAGTACGGACAAGACGAGGTTTGTTGACTACGGGTCCTGCAAGCGACACCACTCGTTGTGTGTATAGCTCACCGGTTAAGAACAATTGACCAAACGCAATCACGTCTTGGTAATTGATGCTCCACGCCACATTGACTGCATTTACTGGATAGAGGAAATGCATGTGAGTCCCTACAAGACCTGCAGGGTGTGGGCCATCAAACACATGTTCTTCAACGTTTGGCTGTGAAGAGCGTGGTAAGCTAGTACCAGATTTACAGACGTAAACCTTACCCTCAGTCAGAGTTGAAAGGATATCGAGACCAGCGACGAATGCTTCAGATTGCTCATTAATGATCGTCTCAGGTTTTGCCGCTAATGGATTGGTATCCATTGCTGTCACAAAAATAGCCTGAGTTGAAGACTCAATTGCTGGAACCTTGCTAAACGGACGAGTACGCAACGCAGTCCAAAGACCAGACTCAACTAACTGAGTTTTAACCGTTTGACGGTCAATACTTGCTAGTTGGCTAGCTTCAAAGCTATCGAACGTGATTTGCTCATCACCTGCCACTTCAATCACTACGGATTGTAGGACACGTTTGGCGCCACGATTGACTTCGATAACCTTACCGCTTGCTGGTGAAGTAAATTTAACACCCGGATTCTTTTTATCTTCAAAAAGAATTTGAGCTTTCTTTACTTCATCGCCTACGCGAACATGCATGGTAGGACGCATGCCAACGTACTCTTCGCCAAGCAAGGCGACTTTAGTGATGGTCTTACCATCATTAATCACCTGGGAAGGAGTTCCTGCAATAGGAAGGTCCAAACCCCTTTTTATTGTAATCATACGCACTTGCACTATTTTATCGGGAAAAAGATTCTTTTAATTGCGTAAGTTCAAGGCTTGTTTATCTTTCATGGTCGTTCTTGATAAGAGGCCAAATGAAAGTTAAACCAGCCTTAGACACGACATTTCTGTGTCCGATTTTGGCTTGTTTTAAACGCCAGAACCGCAACATCCTTTTAATAACCTCATCACAAGTATGGTATGAGATCCATTAGGTGCAATAGTCTAGCATTTTTTCGGAACCTGATGCCATGACCAATCCTCTGATAAGTCGTTTTATTTGGAAGGATTTGAATCATAAAGGCTAGCGAATAGTCATAACTTTGAAGCATCGCACAAATAACCTATTCCTTACCCCTTA
>NZ_NDIO01000350.1:0-27569 GCF_002241085.1 Vibrio sp. V03_P4A6T147 | reverse complement strand
CGACCAAACTATGTTGGAGATTGGAATGAGAACAAAAACAAATAAACAGTCGGGCTTTACTTTGCTTGAAGTGATGGTGGTTGTGGTTATTTTGGGTATTTTGGCGAGTTTTGTGGTGCCTAATTTGCTCGGTAATAAAGAAAAAGCTGACCAACAAAAAGCGATTACCGATATTGTCGCACTCGAAAATGCGTTGGATATGTATAAATTAGACAACAGCGTGTACCCAACGACAGATCAAGGCTTAGAAGCGCTAGTGACCAAGCCGTCGAATCCTGAGCCACGCAACTACCGCGATAACGGTTATATTCGCCGTTTGCCAAATGACCCTTGGGGCAACCCTTATCAATACTTAAGCCCTGGTGATAACGGTACGATTGATATCTTCACGCTAGGTGCTGATGGTCAAGAAGGTGGCGAAGGCGCCAGTGCCGACATAGGCAACTGGAACATGCAAGATTTCCAATAAGAGAGAGGGCGGCCTTAGCCGCCCCATTTATCTGATGCTATCTCAACGCGGTTTTACCCTACTCGAAATACTGCTGGTGCTCGTGCTGCTCTCGCTCAGTGCTGTGGCCGTTATATCGACGCTACCTAGCACGAACAACGATGATGCGAAACAGTACGCGATGAGCCTTTATCAGCGTCTACAACTGAGTAATGAAGAAGCCATTCTCAGTGGCAAAGATTTTGGTTTGCGGGTCGATGAAAAAAAATCGCATCTGGTTTTCCTATCGATGGAGGACAAGGGATGGCAGCCGCTAGAGAGCAAGAAAATGGCTTCACAGCTCCAACTGCCTGAGGGGTTATCCCTCCAGTTTGAGCTGGGAGGAAGTGCATGGAAAAACGATGATCGACTCTTCAAACCGGGCAGTCTGTTTGATGATGATAAGTTTGCTGATGAAAACGAACAGAAAAAGCAGCTACCACCACAAGTGTTTATTTTATCGAGTGGTGAGCTGACCCCTTTTGTCCTGAGCATCCATCTTAATCAGCAAGATGCAGAGCAAGGCTGGCGAGTGGTAGTGAAAGAAAACGGGGAAATCACGCTGTTCGCTCCGGGAGATGCGATCGATGGGTAAACAAAAAGCGATGACGCTGTTAGAAGTCTTGGTGGCGCTGGCTATTTTTGCCACCGCTTCCATCAGTGTGATCCGTTCGGTCAGCCAACACATCAATACCGTGAGTTATTTGGAAGAAAAAGCGTTTGCCGCCATGGTGGTCGATAACCAGATGGCGCAAGTGATGCTTACTCCTAAAAACGTACAAGCGAAAAATGGCAGTGAGGTATTGGCGGGCCGAACCTGGTATTGGAAAGTCACTTTAGTACCCACTGCGGATAATTTATTGAAAGCTTTTGATGTTAGCGTGGCTAGTGAAAAAGAAGGATCACCTTTGGTGACAGTGAGAAGTTATGTCGCCAAATAAACAAAACAAAGGCTTTACCCTGATTGAAGTGCTGGTGGCGATTGCGATTTTCGCTAGTTTGAGCGTTGGTGCTTACCAAGTATTGAACCAAGTCCAGCGCAGTAATGAGATTTCAGCCCAACGTAGCCAACGTTTGAACGAATTGCAGCGCGCCATGGTGTTAATGGATGGCGATTTTCGGCAGATGGCAACGCGTCAATTTCGCACCAATGGTGAAGAGCCAAGTCAACAGATGCTGATTTGGAAAGAGTACTTGCTCGACTCCGATCAAAAAGGAGTGCTGTTTGCACGATTAGGTTGGCATAACCCACAGCAGCAATTTCCACGCGGGGAAGTCACTAAGGTCGGCTACCGAATTAAAGAGGGCGTGTTAGAGCGTATATGGTGGCGTTATCCTGATACTCCTGCAGGGCAAGAAGGGATCATCACGCCATTGTTACATGATGTTGAGTCACTATCGCTGCGCTTTTATAACCAAGATAAATGGAGTGAAGAGTGGACTGATGCCTTGAAAATCCCACAGGCGGTGGCCGTGAAATTGGCGCTGAAAGATTATGGCGAGATTGAGCGTATCTACCTTACTGCTGGTGGTGGCATCAATTCGACCAATAAAGAGGCTGATAATAATGGCGCACCCTAATCGAGCCCAACGCGGTGTGGCGTTAATCGTTATCTTGCTGTTGTTGGCGATTATGGTGTCGATTGCCGCAACCATGTCCGAACGTTTATTCACACAGTTTCAAAGAGCGAATAATCAAATTAGTTACCAGCAAGCCTATTGGTATAGTGTGGGTAGTGAAGCTTTAGCCAAAGTTGCTATCGAGCAGAGCTACAAAGACAACGAAACGATTAACTTAAGTCAACCTTGGGCGATGAAAGAGCAAACGTATCCATTGGATTACGGCACTCTGAAAGGGCGCATCCTTGATAAACAGGCTTGTTTTAACCTGAATGTACTCTCGAGAGCCAGACCTGCGGCAGGGAGTGTCGAAAAACCCTATTTAGTGCAAGTGTTGCAACGGTTATTGGAAGAGCTTGAGGTCGACAGCTATCAAGCCGAAGTGATTGCCGATTCGGCTTGGGAGTATATTGATGGCGATTCAGATGTGCAGTCCTCTTATGGCGTAGAAGACAGCCAGTATGAATCAATGTCTCCTGCTTATCTGGCGGCGAATAGTTTACTTGCAGATAACAGTGAGTTGCGCGCGGTTCAGCAGGTGAGCGGTGATGTAATGAATAAAATAGCGCCTTATATCTGTACTCTCCCCACTGATGATTGGCGTTTGAATATCAATACCTTGGAACCTGATCATGCCAAGTTATTGGTGGCGATGTTCAGCCCGCACTTAAGTGAAGGGGATGCAAAAAACTTACTCGAGAGCCGACCATTTGATGGCTGGGCTTCGGTAGACAATTTTCTCGCAGAGGCCGCATTGGCTGCTGTGGAGAGCAAAGTGAAAGAAGAAGCGAAACAGTACCTAGCTGTCGATAGTGCTTATTTTGAACTGGATGCTCAAATCTTGGTTGATGACTCGCGAGTTCGTATTCGCAGTTTATTGTTTAGTGATAATAGAGAAACCGCAACGGTCATACGCCGTCGCTTTGGAGGGATCAGTGAGCGAGTTTCTGACCGTTCGGCTGAGTAGTCAACAAGACGCTGAAATACCTTGGCTGGTGTGGTCAACACAGCAGCAAGAAGTGATTGCCAGCGGTGAAATATCCGGATGGGAGCAGCTATCTCAGCTCTCTAGCTATGCGGCTGAACGCGCCACGATTGTGCTGCTTGCTGCCAGTGATTTAGTTCTCACTGAGGTCGCGATTCCATCAGGGGCGGCTCGTCGCTTAGAGTCAATGTTGCCTTATCTAATCGAAGATGAGATCGCACAAGATGTGGATGAGCTGCATTTTTCAATTTTGCATAAAACCGCTTCCACTGCTTACGTTGTCGGGGTGGATCGTGCTTGGTTGCGTACCCGCTTAGATGAGCTCAAAGCCGCGGGTTTTGACGTGAAAAAGGTATTACCGGATGTGTTGGCTATCCCTGCATCAGAGGGGTTGTCGGCACTGCAGATCGGCCAAGAATGGTTAATCCGTAAAGGTGAGTATTTAGGGGTGAGCATTGAACCGCAGTGGTTAACGCTGTTTAGTGCTTCAGAATGGGTCAAGCAAGAGGGGCACTATTTACCGCTAGAGGCGTATACCCCGCTCCCTGAGCTGACATTGGCTGAAGGGCAACATTGGCAACAGGCCGAGCCTCATTTAGTCATGGCGTTGCTGACTCAGCAAGCAATAGCGAGCAAAGTGACTTTACTGACGGGAAGTTTTAAAACCAAGTCCTCGTTTTTGAAGCATTGGCAAGTATGGCAAAAATGCGCATTAGCGGCCGCGGTGTTGATTGTAATTTCAACCAGCCACCATCTTTTGCAAGCTGGGCACTACGAAGCGCAAGCCGATGCTTATCGAGCGGAGAGTGAACGTGTTTTTCGCGCAGTTTTCCCTGATAAACAGAAAATACCCACTATCAGTTACCTGAAAAGACTGATGAATGATGAAGCGGCTCGACTCTCTGGCGGTGGGGCCAATGGTTCGATGTTGGAGTGGTTGTCGAAGTTGCCCAGCAGTATCGGCAGCGTACCGAACATGCAGTTGCAAAGTGTTAAATATGATGGCAATCGGGGTGAAATTCGCCTTGAAGTTCAAAGTAATGATTTTGAAAGCTTTGAACAAGCGCGCCTTAAATTGGAAAAGCAGTTTGTGGTTGAGCAAGGGCAGTTAAACCGCTCGGGTTCTGTAGTTAATGGTACCTTCATACTGAAAAGCCAGTGAGGTGAGTGACATGAAAAATAGCCTGAGTGCACTTCAACAACGATGGGCGGCCTTTTCCCCTCGTGAACAGAAATTACTGTTAGGTGGTGTGTCGCTGTGTGTGGTTGCGATCATTTATTGGGGCATTTTAGCGCCACTTAATCAGAAAACCGAGCTTGCGCAAGCCCGGATTATCAGTGAAAGACAATTGCTTAATTGGGTGACGGATAAGGCCGATGCCATTACTCAATTGCGCGCACAAGGTGGTGGGGTGGCAACGACGCAACCGCTCAATCAAGTCATCTCATCAAGTGTGCAGCGTTTTCAAATTGAGCTTATTCGTATTCAACCGCGTGATGAAATGATGCAGGTTTGGATACAACCACTTCCTTTCTCTAAATTGGTGGATTGGCTTGCCTTTCTAAAAGAGCAGCAAGGTGTCGATGTCGAGTTTATGGACATCAACCGTGCTCAGCAAAGTGGCGTTGTCGAAGTAAAACGCTTACAACTGAAGCGAGGTGGTGAGTGAAAAAGAAATTGCTCTATAGCGGGTTCCTTGTAATGGTTTTTCTCATCAGTGTGGTCGCGCATATTCCGGCTTCCTTGGTGATGAATCAACTCTCCTCTTCCGAAGTCATGCGTGTCACTGGTGTTGACGGTACGGTGTGGTCTGGTAGTGCTCAGCAACTCTTTTGGCAAGGGCAAAATGTCGGCGATCTCAACTGGGACATCCAAGTATCACAACTGCTGATGGCCAAGTTTGAAGTGGCGGTACGCTTTGGACGCGGTAGTGATATGGGAGTTCGTGGCAAAGGCAATCTTGGTCTGGGGTTTTCTGGCCCTTATGCGGACAAGGTTGTGGTTTCTGTCGCGGCTAATAAATTAGCGACGCTGTTTCCGCTGCCTGTACCAGTGACTTTTCAGGGGCAAGTCGAGTTGTCCCTGAACCATTACCGCTATGATAGCCCGTGGTGTGAATCTGCCGAAGGCTCACTTGCGTGGACTCATGGCCGAGTTGACTCACCTTTAGGAGAGCTCTCGCTTGGTCCGGTAGTGGCAGATCTGCAATGTCAAAGCAATCAGATGACATTGAACGGTCAGCAAAACAGTGAGCAAATGAGCAGTGAATTTGCCCTGCAGCTGCAACCAGATATGAGTTACAGTGCGAAAGCGTGGTTTAAACCTGAAGCGCAATTCCCACCCGAAATGGCGGAGCAATTACAGTGGATTGGAGCGCCAGACAACCAAGGTAAATATCAGTTTAATTATCAAGGCCAGCTTTGATTGGTTTTTTAACCGTAATCATTTCATACCCCAATAAAAATGCTGAGTCTATTGATCGGCATTTTTATTGGTAATGGCCGTTATGGTTTGACTTGTAAAATGGTATTCCAAGGCAAATCGGCATCCCCTAACACAATAAAGTTGGGGTTTTCTAACGTTTCACGCTCATTGTAGGACAGCGGTTGCAGTTGCGTGTTAAGGATGCGTCCGCCCGCCTCTTCTACGATGCATTGCGTGGCTGCGGTATCCCATTCACCGGTTGGGCCGAGGCGCAAATAGCAGTCGACAGCACCTTCTGCGACTAAACACGCTTTCAGCGCTGCCGAGCCCAGCGGCACTAACTCATAATTCCATGCGCTGCTCATGCAACTTGTAATACGGTTAATATCTTGGCGGCGACTGATCGCAATCGCGATGGATTGCCCAACGGTTTCGTGCTTGTGTGTTTCAATACGCAAGCTTTCAGACATGTCGGGGATCTTCCATGCGCCTTTGCCTGCGTAGGCGTAGTAGGTCACGCCAGAAACGGGCCCATAGACGACGCCCATCACTGGTTGGTTTTCTTCGATCAGTGCGATAATGGTGGCAAAGTCACCACTGCGCGCAATAAACTCTTGCGTACCATCAAGCGGGTCAACCAACCAGTACCGCTGCCATTGGCTGCGTTTTTCTAGGCTAATGTCCGCCGCCTCTTCCGACAAAACAGGAATATCTGGCGTGAGTTCACTCAGTCGTTCGCAGATCAGTTTATGCGCAGCAAGATCGGCACTGGTGACAGGGGTGTGGTCACTTTTGGTGAACGCTTCGTAGTTTTTCTTTTCGTAGATATCGAGAATCAATTGCCCGGCAGAGCGAGCGATTTCAATTACGTCAGGCAGTAAGTAAGATAAATTATTGGCTGTTGGCATCATCAATCCTATAGCTCTACTTTGTTATTTTAGGCTGCGCAGAGCAAGCAGTAGTGCGGTAATGCTTCGGGCTTCACAGAAATCGAGGTGAGTCAGTAGCTCTTCTGCTTGGGCCAGAGGCCAGCGAATGACCTCTAAAGGTTCGGGTTCATCGCCTTCCATTACTTCTGAGTATAGATCTTGTGCTAAGAAGAGTGTCATTTTGCTCGAAAAGTAAGAGGGGGCAAGTACCACCTCTTTTAAGGGGGTTAAGGTGGTTGCGCCAAAACCAATTTCTTCTTTGAGTTCACGATTTGCTGCTTGTTGCGGGCTTTCTCCTTGGTCAATCAAACCCTTAGGGAATCCGAGCTCATAGCGTTCAGTGCCAGCGGCATACTCTCGAACCAGCAGTAAATCTCCTTGTGCCGTTACTGGCACCATCATGACTGCATGCCGGCCGCTCGGTTTCATTCGTTCATAGGTGCGCTGTTCGCCGTTAGAAAAGCGTAAATCTAATGATTCGATGGTAAACAGGGTCGATTGAGCTGCCGTTCTTTGGGCTAAAATTTCGGGCAGTTTTCTGGTTGGCATACACTAATTCCCGTAAGGCAAATGACTTTTCTAACTATATGAGAAAATGACCTTAATTGAAAAGGACTTGAGCGCGGCAAATGATTTTAAGTATAAAAAAGCCGAGAATCTCATCTCGGCTTCGTTTTTCTGTAATCCACGTATCTAGCGAGTCACTAGTAGTAAGAGTGCTCACCACGATCGTGTTCAGTAGCATCGCGCACCGCGGTTAATTCGCCTTCAAATTGTTGAAGCAGTTCTTTTTCAATGCCTTCTTTGAGGGTGACATCGACCATTGAACAACCGTTACAGCCGCCACCAAAGGCGACAATCGCAATACCATCTTCGGTGATTTCAACCAAGCTGACATGGCCACCATGGCCAGCTAACTGCGGGTTGACTTGAGTTTGAATCGCATATTCCACACGTTCAATCAGGCTTGCGTCATCAGACACTTTACGCATCTTCGCATTCGGAGCTTTAAGTGTCAGTTGTGAACCCATTTTATCAGTGACGAAATCGATCTCTGCGTCTTCTAAAAACGGCAAGCTCAGTTCATCGACATACGCAGAAAAACCTTCAAAGGCAATTTCAGTATCAGTCGCTTCCACTGCCTCGGGTGGGCAGTAAGAGACGCCACACTCTGCATTTTGAGTGCCTGGATTGACTACAAAAACTCGGATGTTAGTACCATCAGGCTGTTGCCCAAGCAACTTGCCGAAATGGGTTTGGGCTGTTTCGGTAATAATAATAGAATTTGACACGACGAATACCTGAGTAAATTTATAGGTTATTACTTGCCATTCTACTCCTGAAACACGGCGGATCCAGTCCTTTTTACGCGCTAAATAAAACCGTGTTGGTTAATCTTTAGGTTCAGGAGTGCGGCATATGCAGTAAATATCAATCCTTTCGACACCGACTTCAAGCAGTAATTGACAGATTTGCTGCACGGTGCTGCCCGTGGTTACTACATCATCAACAAGTGCAATGTGCTTGTGCGTGGGAAGGTGCCGTAGTGTGAATGCATGTTTGAGATTTTGTTTGCGCTGTAATTTAGAAAGCCCTTGCTGCTGGGGCGTTGCGCGATTGCGTTTGAGCAACTGGTTATCGCAGCTAGCCCCCAGTTGTTGACTTAATTGAGAGGCAAGTAGTGCACTTTGATTGAAGCCGCGTTTTAAGCGCCGTTGCCAGTGCAACGGAACGCTGGTGATGAGCGGGGCGGGATTGTCGATACGTGGCGTCAGTAGGGCGCTCAAATGGCGAGATTGCCAAAATTGACCTTCATATTTGAGTTGATGAATGGTGTGACTGAGCGGAAAAATATAGTCGCCGACACAGTATAGGCGTTGCCAAGGCGGAGGATTTGCTAAACATTGCCCGCATTGAGGTACGGTAATAAGCGTTGGCAGGCCGCACTGTTGGCAGCGAGGTTGTGGTGCAAAATAGGTTAGGCAGGTCTTACACCAAGCCCCAGTTTGATGAGTTTCAATCGGTAAACGACACAGTAGACACTGACGGCTTACCAAGCGAGTGATGGTTTTTTGAACCCAATGCGATAACATAACTCAACCAAAGCTGTGAAACGAAGTATGGTTATACTCTTGCAACTTGAATCAGTCTTTGTGTTGACCGTGATTTCAAGTCAGTGAGTGTATGATCGGTATTTTTTCAGCGAAGAAGTGTGAATTTAGTGGGAGAATTTGTGAGCATGGCCACAGCGTTATATTGGCAAGCCTCAGGCGAGGGCGATGATCTTGTCTTGGTGCACGGCTGGGGGATGAATGGTGCAGTATGGCAGCAAGCGGTCGATGTGCTTAAAGGACATTTTCGTGTGCACGTGGTTGATTTGCCTGGTTATGGGCACAGCGCTGCTAGTCACGCCGCTGATCTAGAAGAGATCGCGCAAGCGCTAATCATGCAAGCGCCTAAACAAGCCATTTGGGTCGGTTGGTCTTTGGGTGGGTTAGTGGCGACTCATATGGCACTGCATCACCCAAGTTATGTGAGCAAATTGGTCACTGTGGCGAGCTCTCCCAAATTTGCGGCACAGAAACCGTGGCGTGGCATTCTCCCTCAAGTGCTCAGTGCCTTTACTGAACAGTTAATGGACGATTTTCAGGCTACTGTTGAGCGCTTTATGGCGCTGCAAGCGATGGGCAGCCCTCAGGCAAAGCAAGATGTCAAATACCTAAAACAAGCGGTGTTATCACGGCCCGCGCCGAACCCACAATCATTGTTAGCGGGTTTGGTCATGTTGGCGGAGGTGGATTTGCGCCAGCCGTTGACAGCACTCTCGATTCCCATGCTTCGTCTATATGGTCGGCTTGATGGTTTGGTGCCGGTTAAGGTGGCGCAAGAGTTGCAAAAAACCTTGCCCAATAGCGAGCAGTACATTTTTGGCAATTCCTCCCACGCACCGTTCATCACTGAACTGGACGATTTTTGCCAGCAGCTCATCGCCTTTGCACGTTAAGGCATTGATACCCATGCAATGTCTTTCTACTTAAAGCTACAGCTGTGTTGGCTCACCTCAATCACATCGTTGATCTCTCTCATGGGGATTCACCCGTTTGCTGTCTTTATCTGTAGCGTCCTGAAACGTCAAGCCGTTGGGTACAAATGTTAAATTAAAAATAAATTTGCTAAAAGTTTGAGCAATCTGGTCGATATAAAGTCTAACCCAGTAGTGCTGAGCGAAAGCAGGTCTATCGGGGCGGGCGATACTGAGGAGGTTTCGGCTATGATGGTGTCACCAACGAACGTAAGTGTGCCACTTATCGCCCCATCGGTTAATGTGCAAACGGAACAGGCCGCGCGTGACAATCGGATCCGCGCCCCTGTGATGCCAACCGTCGAACTGGCTAAAACCAACGCTGAGCGTAAGGTAAAGGCGGATGATAAAAGACGAAAACAGTCGTCATGGGACCCTTCAGAGCACCCAAGCTATGAGGTTGGCACCGAATACGAAACATCGACTTCTTATCAAGAGGAGCAGAAAAGCGAGCTCGAAAGGCTGTTTGACTTGCTCGCTCTCGCCACCTACAGCAAGGATCAAGGTAAAAGCTATACGATGCGGTTTAGGTTACCTAAACACATTATTGATGCTGCGATAACCGAAGGCAAAATGGCGCGCCGGCGAACTGTAATTAAGTACTATTATGGTCACGCGGTTGCACCCAATACGCCTTCTGAAGTGATTGCGGTGTTGTAGGTCGATGAATGCGACTTATCGCGATAAATAAAATCCCCACTTAGGCATTGGCCGCAGTGGGGATTTGTGTTTTTTGCGGCTCTGATATGAGCGACGTGGTTAGGTGCTTTTCACTGTGATTCGTTTATCCAGTAAGTTACGCATCGCCGCTATTTTTTCGCTTTAGCAAAGGCGGCGGCGAAAGCTCCACCCATTGCCGCGTTTTGTTGTGGCTCTTCACGACGGCGTTGCGGTTGGCCACCGTTTTGATGCGAACGCGTGTTGCCACTTGTAGAGCCAGAGCGTTGGCTGCGGTTATCTTGCCCCGGCTCATCGTTTAAGCGCATCGAGAGAGCAATGCGTTTTCGCTGCACATCGACTTCCATCACTTTAACTTTGACGATATCGCCCGCTTTCACCACTTCACGCGGGTCGGCAATGAAACGATCAGTCAATGCAGAGATATGCACTAAGCCATCTTGGTGAACGCCAATGTCGACAAAAGCACCAAAGTTGGTCACATTCGATACCACGCCTTCCAAAATCATCCCAATTTCCAGATCTTTCATTTCAGTCACGCCGTCAGCAAAGGTTGCGGTCTTAAACTCAGGGCGTGGATCGCGGCCCGGTTTATCGAGCTCTTTGATGATGTCAGTGACAGTCGGTAGGCCAAAATGCTCGTCGGTGTAATCGACGGCGTGTAAATTGCGCAAAAATTCACTATTGCCGATCAGTGCTTTGATCTCTTTGCTGTTTTTTTCGGCGATGGCTTTCACCACTGGATACGCTTCTGGGTGAACCGAAGAGGCATCGAGTGGATTTTTTCCATCCATAATGCGTAAGAAGCCCGCACATTGCTCAAATGCTTTTGGCCCTAAGCGCGCGACTTTTTTCAGTGTAGCGCGTGAGGCGAAGCGTCCATTTTCATCCCGATAATCAACGATGTTTTGCGCCAGTGCGTTAGACAAGCCTGCCACGCGTGTTAACAGCGCGGCAGAGGCGGTATTCACATCCACGCCCACTGCGTTGACGCAGTCTTCAACAATCGCATCTAAGCGTTTGGCGAGCATCGACTGGCTGACATCGTGTTGGTATTGGCCCACACCGATCGATTTCGGATCGATTTTCACCAGCTCGGCAAGTGGATCTTGCAGGCGGCGAGCAATCGACACCGCGCCGCGTAGCGACACATCCATATTGGGGAACTCTTTGGCCGCCAACTCAGAGGCTGAGTAGACCGAGGCCCCTGCTTCGCTAACAATGATTTTCTGCACTTTCAGGTTGCCGCGCTTAATGACATCGGCGACAAAAGTATCGGTTTCGCGCGATGCGGTACCGTTGCCAATCGCAATCAAATCGACGTTAAATTGGCGTACCAACTGCTCAACAATTTTCGCTGATTTGTCATGTTGGTTATGCGGTTGATGCGGATAAATCGTCTCAGTTGCCAGTACTTTACCCGTGGCGTCCACTACCGCAATTTTCGAACCCGTTCGCAAACCAGGATCCAAGCCGAGAGTGGCGCGTGGACCAGCCGGTGCGGCCATCAACAAATCTTTTAAGTTGGTGGCAAACACTTCAATCGCTTCGATTTCGGCACGCTCTTTCATTGCGCCCATCAGTTCGGTTTCCATGTGCATTGACACTTTAATGCGCCACGCCCAACTGATCACTTGTTTGCGCCACCCATCGGCAGGGGCGCTGCTTAAGTGAATGCCATAGTGTTGTGCAATCAGCGTTTCGCAATACGATTGGCGCACGCCCTCTTCTTGCTCTGGGTCGGCATTCATGCTCAAACTTAAAAAGCCTTCATTGCGGCCGCGAAGCATGGCCAATGCTCGGTGTGAAGGCACTTTACTGAGTGTTTCGTTATGCGCGAAGTAATCTTTAAATTTCTCCCCTGCTTGCTCTTTGCCTTCGACCACGCGAGAGACCAATTCGGCACTGCGCGTCAAATGGCGGCGCACTTTGTCCAGCAGGTTGGCATCTTCCGCAATGCGTTCCATGATAATGGCGCGTGCACCGTCCAGTGCTGCTTTGATATCACTGATCCCTTTCTCGGTGTTCACATAGTGTGCGGCCTCGGTTTCAGGGTCGGTTTGCGCTTCATTCCACAGCTTGTCTGCCAGTGGTTCAAGCCCTGCTTCAATCGCAATTTGACCTTTAGTACGACGCTTAGGTTTGTAGGGTAAATAGAGATCTTCAAGGCGAGTTTTACTATCTGCTTGGTTGATCTCTTGTGCTAGCTCAGCGGTGAGTTTGCCTTGTTCTTGAATCGATTTTAGAATGGTTTGGCGGCGATCATCGAGCTCGCGCAGATAGGATAAACGGCTGTCTAAGGTACGCAGTTGGGTGTCGTCTAGCCCACCCGTGACCTCTTTACGGTAACGGGCGATAAAAGGAACGGTGTTTCCGTCATCAATAAGTGTGACAGTCGCTGTCACTTGCTCAAGACGCACATTTAGCTCTTTTGCGATCAATTTGCAGATAGCTTGGCTCATCCGTGGTTTCTCTTTTGTAGTTCAGTAGCACCACCACTCAGGGTGGTTTGAATAGGGTAACTATTGGGGCACGTTAGACTTATTTCTAGTCTAACGGCGCGCTGTTATGAGATTAGTGAGATAACCTTCTACCCGATTGTGCCAAAGAGGTCACGTAACGCGTGTGATTTTGATGTCATTTTTCAGCGTTGGCAGCGCTAAAACCGAAGATGAGTTTGGTGGCTAAAGATAAGCTCAGTCAGTTGGTGCCGAGCGAAAATGACAGTATAGTAGCAACAAGCCATCGTGATGAATGTATAACCTGCGGCTACCTTGAATGTGCGGCGGTGTGTAATGGGAAAAGATCTTGAAGACCAAACTGATTACCCGTGAGGGCTACAATAAATTAAAGGCAGAGCATGACCATCTTTGGCATGAAAAACGGCCAGAAATTACCAAAATAGTCACTTGGGCTGCTGGCCTAGGGGATCGCTCTGAAAACGCAGACTACACCTTTAATAAGCGTTTACTGCGCCAAATTGATCGCCGAATTCGTTTTTTGAGAAAATTTTTACCGGAAGTGACGATAGTTGATTATTCGCCTCAACAAGAGGGGAAAGTGTTTTTCGGTGCTTGGGTGGAAATTGAAAATGAAGCGGGTGATGTAAAGCGCTTTCGCATTGTGGGCCCAGAAGAGATTTACGGTGACGCGAAAGATTACATCTCCATCGATTCACCGATGGCGCGTGCTCTGCTGAAAAAAGAGGTTGATGACGAGGTGCAAGTGCCCACGCCCACTGGTATCAAAGAGTGGTTTATTAACTCGATTGAGTATGAAAAAGGGCAGTGAACGGAGTATTCGGTTCAAAATATTCCTCGGTCGCTCATTTTTCGCATCTCACATCCATGTTGGAAGTTGTAGCGCAATGCCTGTCGAAAAACTATTGAAACTGGCCGTGACCAGCAGTGCCGCCAACATATAGGGCGCAGGAATGCCGAGCAAGGTCGAGCCTTTACCCAGCAGTAGACTAAGCAGCGCAAGCGCAAAGAAAATCAACCACGCGTAAATCGTCAAACTGCTCTCAACGGGGGCAACGTCGGGCGTGCTATTGGAGATAAAAAGAGCCAGTAAAGTGAGGATCATCAAGCGCACCGAGTGCGAATAAACCACTTTGGTTGAAGGAGTCTGGCTTGATTCGCTGATCACCAAAATCGCTGCCATCGCGCCCGGTACCGCACCGAGTAGAGATTCAAACGGTGACCAACCTTCTCTTTTGCGGAGCCAAAGAAAGCTGCTGGCGATCTGCAAGCTTAAGCAGCAAACCAAACCGATAATCACCGGTAGGGTTAAGGTTTCGCCCAGTTGACTTAAACTGATGGTCGCCCCAACGCTGATGCCGAGCACAATTTGCACCGTCAACAATAACCCGTTAGGAACGTGGATGGATAAGAGGCGTTTTTTATGCAGCACAATGACCAAAGCTGCGGCAATAAACATTTCAGAAAGCGGAATGGCGAGCAAGCTTCCCACACTCGCCGCAACAGCTGCGATCACCACAATGTGAATAAACAGAGTAAAAGAAGCTCTTTCGAACATTATGTCTTTCCTTAATAAATTGTGCAGCGTAAATGCCATCGTTCCTCTAGCACTTCACGTTGTAGTGCTTGCGTTTGGCTTTCTCCCGTATCGATATGACCGTCGGGGATGATGGTTTAGGCTATCGCAGGGTTTAAACGTGTCCAACTTACTAACAATAATGCAGCGAATGCCAACCACACCAAAGTGGCACATACCAGTGTACTGGTGAGAGGTAGCCAATAACTGAAGTAGTATACTGCCAATAGGTATGCCGCATAAGGGATAAGCGAGTAAAGGCCAAACAACGCGGTGGTGCGCAGGTCTTCCATCGTGCGTTCGGTGCCGACAATGTAATGCGCAATCAGAGCGAAGGTAGGAAACAGCGGTACAAGACCAGAAATAAAAAAGCTTTTGCTTTTGGAGAGCAGGGCGATGATCAACACGGCAAGCGCACCAAGCAGGCACTTGAAAAACAGAGCTGCCATGACATTTCCTTTTGTCAGAATAGATTAAGTGTTGCTTACTATAAATCACTGACAGGTTAACTAGAAATGTTCATTGATGGGTTTGTTATTTTCTATGCAACATTTCTTCAAATCCAAGTAAAATGGCCGCCACTCTTTTTATTCGGCGGCGTGTTGTATCATGCGGCTTGGTTGGGCAAAGATGAAATTAGGAAAACGGCTCACGCAGTTAGTACAGCAGATCAACCGCCACTACGATCATATTTGGGATTGCTGCTGCGATCACGGTTTGCTTGGCGCGGCATTACTGAAGCGCTGTCCAAATAGTGTGGTGCATTTTGTTGATATTGTGCCAGCGTTGATTGAAAAGGTGACGCTCGATTTAACGCGCTATTTCCCTGCAACGGCGGCGTTACCGCGCTGGCGTACACATTGCCTTGATGTGCGCGATTTGCCGCTTGATAGCCATTCTGGCTCGCATCTACTGATCATCGCTGGGGTTGGCGGTGATTTAATGAGTGAATTCATTGCCGAGCTGGTTGAGCGTTATCCGCATCGCTCGTTCGATTTTCTGCTTTGTCCTGTGCATCACGGCTACACCTTACGTGAACAGTTGATGACACTGGGCGCGAGATTACAACAGGAACAACTGGTGGAAGAGAATCGGCGTATCTACGAGCTGCTGAACGTGCAGATTCATCCGCCTGCAGTACGAGGCAAAGAACCAAAATTACCACCCCTTAGTTTGGTCGGTGAATCGATCTGGCAAGTGGACAATGATGAGCAAAAAATGATTGCCCAGCGTTATCTGACGCAATTGCAACAGCATTATCAGCGTAAAGCGCAAGGCGGCGATGTTAGCGCGCAAAAGTGTTGGCAAGCCTATCAGCCGATTAATATCACTTGTCATGGAAATTTTAGCGATGGAAATAGCCCAATAGGCGGAGAAGATGAAAGCACTCAATGATCTGAACTTGTTTGTCGAAACTGCACGCCAAGGCAGTTTTTCTAAGGCGGCCAACAGCGTATCGCTGACCACGGCCGCGGTCAGTGCCGCCATTCGCCGCTTAGAAGAGCAGGTGCAGTTTCCGCTCTTTGTCCGCTCGACACGTCATATGCGCTTAACCCAAGAGGGGGAGATTTTCCTCGCCAAAACTCAGACAGCCCTTGCCACGTTGCAAGAAGGGCTCGATCAGATAGCATGCGCGCGCGGTCAACTAGCGGGGAAGCTGCACCTCAGTGCCCCTTCGGATTTGGGGCGCAATTTACTGCTGGATTGGATCGATGAATTTATTGCCTTGCACCCGAACGTCATCGTTAAACTGGATCTCTCTGATCGCTTAGCGGATATGTATGCTCACCCGATGGATATTGCGATTCGTTATGGCCATCCTGCGGATTCCAATTTGGTTGCAATGCCGCTGTGTGAATCAAACGAGCGCGTGTTATGCGCTTCGCCAGAATATTTGGCAACGCATCCACCTATCCTCCATCCTGACGATCTGCAACATCACAATTGTCTTTGTTATATGCTGGCCGACACGCTGCATAATAAGTGGGTTTTGAGCCGAGAGGGCGAAACGCAGAGTGTGGTAGTGCAAGGAAACCCCGCATGCAACGATGGTGACGTGGTACATCGATTGGTTGTTAAAGGCAAAGGCATTGCCAATAAGTCATTAATGGATATCAGTCAGGATATTATTGATGGGCGTTTAGTACGCATTTTACCGCAATGGGAAAGTGGGCCAGTGCCAATTTATATCGTGTGTGCAGACCGACGTTTGATCACCCCAACCATTCGCGCTTTTCAGGAATTTATTCGTGGAAAAGGCTGCCAGCAACGACAAGCGGTACTGACAGCCATCAAACAGCGTGAGAGTTAATCCCGCATTAGCCAACAAACGTTAGCGGGCGGATTTGTAGGTATTCCAATGCCTCTTGCTCGCTAAGCTGTTGTTGAAAGTGCTGAAAATGCGCACTCTGCTGGTGTTGTTGCAAGCTCTCCTCTGAGCACCAAATCTCCTGCATCAAGAATAACCCGTCAATCGAGTTATCACGATAGAGCTCATATTGGCAGCAGCCTGTTTCGTTGCGGCTCGGTTCAAGCAGCGCTTCAAGCATAGCTTGCACTCGCTCTATTGAGTCGGGAAGGGCTTTGATTTCGGCTAATAAGTGGATCATGGCTTATAACTCAGTAAAGACGGTTTGCTCTGGCCAGCGAGATTTCGGCAGCTTGGCGTTGAAATCTTCTTCGCTGTGGTAACCGAGCGGTACAATCACTAAGCTGGTGAACCCTTTTTCAGTCAGGCCAAACTCTTGGTTGAGCACCTCGGCATCAAATCCTTCAATGGGGACAGCATCAATGCCCATCGCAGCCGCTCCGAGCAGCAGTGTTCCAACATTTAAATAAACTTGTTTTTGCATCCAGTGTTCGGCGTCATTGAGCGTTTCTCGATGCAAGTTAACAAAATAGCTGCGTCCACCGTGCATGCCTGTTTTGGCTTCTTCATTGGCAAAGCGGCCATCTTTCTCTTCGTTTTCCAGCAGCGTCAATAAGTAGTGATCATCAATATCGGTTTTGGCGCAAAACACCATCACGTGAGACGCATCCAAAATTTTGCGTTCGTTAAAGGAAAATTGACCTTGCGCCGCTTTGGCGATACGCGTTTTGCCTTCCTCGCTAGCCGCCAAAATAAAATGCCAAGGCTGCGAATTGACGCTAGAGGCGCTCATGCGTACCAGTTCTTTAATATCAGCGACTTGCTGTTCAGTCAGTTTACGGTTGGTGTCAAACGCTTTGGTGGAATAGCGCGCTTGCGATGCTTGAACAATATTCATTTTTCCCTCCTAGGGAAGATAACATTCGAGATGGCGCTAAGATAACGGACTGAGTCCAAACAAGAAACCGCCTCTTGCTTAATTCATTTTCAAAAAAAATTTGATAATCCGAATTTGAAAACGCCCTAGCTTGCGGAAAAAGTTAGCACTATCTCATGATATTGCTGAATTAGCGCATACACTTAATGTGTACGGTAGATCATCATTAAGGGATATGGTCACTCACTAAGCGTTAATGATTGTCTAATATATTCAAAAGGTTGCTTTGGCCGGAGAGTATGCATGACGGAGTGTAAGTGCGTTTGTTGGTTTATTCTCTTTTCTCTTTCCATCCCCTCGGCGTGGGCGGACATTGACTACGGGCCTGCGCAAAGCTATGTGCAATCGCCACTGCATACCAATAGCCTTTCTGCACAACTTCGCTCCGGCTTTTCGATGCAAGAGGAAGAAGTGGAGCTCTATACCAGCGCGACTATCGCCAGCATTTGGGCGATCACGCCTGACTATACGCTGGATTATTACCAGAATCAGATAGCGATGGGCGGTAAATGGCAGCTCTCTTCTAAGTGGCAGGCTGAGCTTAATTATCGTTGGAACTTTGCTGCCAATAATCATTTAGATGGCTTAACCATTGCTTTTCATGATGGGTTTGGCATTGATCAAAACGGGCGTGAGGATGTCGATAACGATCGCTTCATCATTCAAATGCCAGAGTACGGCATTGATCAGGAAGCGTTCCGAGGCGAGACATTGAGCCGTGCGTTGACCAGTTATTTACAGTACCAGCTGGTGGATAAGTCTCATCACGGTTTGTCATTGGGAGTTTCACTCTATTACAACGATCCACACCATGGAATATTCAACCTATCCGAGTTTGAACAAGCGGTGCAGCTTAATTATGGCTACCGAAGAGGTAAGCATGCACTTGATACGCTGTTGGCTATCACCTTTCGCAACCCGACCAATGTACCAGGCCAAACCCAGTATCATTCGAGCACTTGGTCGATGGGTACCAGTTATCGATATCAGTGGTTAGAACGCCATTATCTGATTGGGCAGGTCTCATTCTATCAAGGCCTTTCAACGGGCGAGGATGACTTTTCTAAACCATCGACCGAGTTTATTTTGGGGTATCGTTATCAAATGAGCCATTCAGCGATTGAAGTTACTGCGGTCGAAAATATGTTTAATGCCAACAACAGCACCGATATTGCCTTTGGTTTAGGCTATCGCTATCGTTTTGGCCGCTTTGATAAAGAGCCGAACTGACAAACGATGTTATCCGCTTAGTGTCTAACAACGAAGCGCGACAAAAGACATAAACGTTAACAATTCTTTGCATGATTTTAGCCGCAACGGTGTTACATTTTACTCGCTCGGTTTGATATTGGCTGAAGCTCAGAATTAGGTGGGATCTCAGATGCAAGAAAACTATAAAATTTTAGTGGTGGATGATGATGCGCGTTTACGTGCATTGCTTGAGCGTTACTTGTCAGAGCAAGGTTTTCTGGTGCGTAGTGTCGCCAATAGCGAACAGATGGATCGCCTGCTCACTCGTGAAAACTTCCACTTAATGGTGCTTGATTTGATGTTACCGGGTGAAGATGGTTTGTCTATTTGCCGCCGCTTGCGTAACGCCAATAACATGTTGCCGATTTTAATGCTGACCGCTAAAGGCGACGAAGTGGATCGTATTGTTGGCTTGGAGGTGGGTGCGGATGATTACCTGCCCAAACCGTTTAACCCGCGTGAACTACTGGCGCGAATCAAAGCCGTGCTACGCCGCCAAGTGATTGAAGCCCCCGGCGCGCCAAGTGCTGAAGAATCGGTGGTTGAATTTGGTGAGTTTCGCCTGAATTTAGGGACCCGCGAAATGTTCCGTGGCGATGAGCCGATGCCGCTCACTTCCGGTGAATTTGCCGTATTGAAGACCTTAGTCACCAATGCGCGTGAGCCAATGTCGCGCGATAAGTTGATGAATATGGCAAGAGGGCGTGAATACTCCGCAATGGAGCGCTCGATTGATGTGCAAATCTCGCGTTTACGTCGCATGCTTGAAGTGGATCCAAGCAAACCACGCTACATACAAACGGTGTGGGGCTTAGGTTACGTCTTCGTTCCAGATGGTAAAGAGTCTTAAATTTCAATCAGCTCCTGTCGGTTAACCCACAGGAGCTTTTTTGTCGCCTTTTTGATAGTACGTTCATAGCGGGTTTTCCTATGCGCATTCGCAGTTCCTTTACTCAATCGATTTTGCTCTTCTTTTCATTGCTGATCGCCAGCCAAGTGTATTCTTATTACGCCGTATTTAACTATGCTTTGATGCCCAGTTTGCAGCAGTTCAATAAGATTTTGGGCCATGAGATCAACCTAATGCTGGACGATGCGGCGAACAATACATCGAAGCTGGGAATGGACGCCTTACAGCGCCGCCGAGTGTTAGAACAGTTGGGCGTCACCATTCATAGTGAAGAGAGTGAGATGGCCCAAGAGTATCACGATGCCATCAGCATTGATTTGATGAGCGAGGAGATGAGCAATGAGCTCGGCTCGCCGACCGATGTGCGGATGATTTTGGGTAAAGAGAGTTATATTTTATGGATGAAAGTGGACTCTTTTCCGGGGTCATTAATACGCATCCCTCTCTCTGAGCTGCAAAAAGAGGATTTTGCGCCACTATTTCACAATAGTTTGGTGATGGCGTTACTGATCGTCTTAGGAGGATGGCTGTTTATTCGTCTGCAAAATCGTCCCTTAATTGCCTTAGAAAAAGCCGCCAAAGCCGTTGGCCGAGGTGAGAATCCGCCACCATTGCCACTCAAAGGCGCTTCTGAAATTCGCGCGGTGACGTTGGCGTTTAATCAAATGTCGAAAGGGATCCAAGCGCTTGAAGAGGATCGCTCATTATTGATGGCGGGGATCAGCCACGACTTACGTACGCCGCTGACTCGTATTCGCTTAGCCACGGAAATGATGTCTCCAGAAGAGAGTTATCTCGCCGAAGGGATCATCAGTGATACGGAAGAGTGTAACGAGATCATCAGTCAGTTTATGGACTACCTTAAACCCGTCAATAAACAGACCTTTACCGCCGTTGATCTCAATGAGATCGCCAATGATGTCGCCACTGCCGAAGGGGGCTACGAGATCAAAATCGATGTCGCGCTGCATTTACCAATGCAGCCAGCCTTTGGCAATGCGATCGCCATTAAACGCGCGGTGAGCAACTTAGTGGTGAACGCCATTCGTTATGGTAATGGTTGGGTTAAGGTGAGCACGGGCAGTACCGCAGATAACAAAATGGCTTGGGTTTGTGTGGAGGATAATGGCCCGGGTATTGATCCTAGCCAAGTGAGTAAAGTGTTTGAACCTTTTACGCGTGGCGATACCGCGCGCGGCAGTGAAGGCACAGGGCTTGGTTTGGCGATAGTGAAACGGATTGTTAGCCAGCATCATGGCAGCGTTGTGGTGAGTAACCGCAGTGAAGGTGGACTCAAAGCGCAACTGAGCTTCCCGACCAAATAGGGGCTTATTCACTAAATAACACAATGGGCTCAGTTGAGCCCATTGTGTTTGCGGTTGATGCCCTTTCGGCGACTGACCGAAGTTTTTGGGCACATCCATGCAATCAGTTGGTTTTGAGCTCTTCGAGTTCTTCTTCTTCGCGTGGCAATTTTTCTGGCAGTAGCAAGTTGAGCAAAATGGCGGTGATACCGCCAGCCGCTACGCCGGATGAAAAAATGCTCTTAATGAACTCGGGCATAAATTGCAGAATCTCTGGCTTTTGCGCAATGCCTAACCCCATCGAAAACGACAGCGCCATGATTAAAATCGCGCGGCGGTCGAGATCCACACGGGAAATAATACGCACACCCGCGGCTGCAATGGTGCCGAACATGACGATGGTTGCACCGCCAAGTACCGGTTCAGGAATCAATTGTACAAAGCTTGCCACGCCCGGGAACAGGCCGAGCAACACCAACATGGCGGAAATAAAGTAACCCACATAACGGCTGGCAACCCCGGTGAGCATAATTACACCATTGTTTTGGCTAAAGGTCGAGTTGGGAAAACTGTTAAAGACCGCCGCCAGCGCAGAGTTCAAACCATCAGCCAGCACACCACCTTTAATACGCTTCATGTAAATCGGCCCTTTGACAGGCTCGCCCGACACTTCAGAAGTGGCGGTGATATCACCAATCGCTTCCAATGCGGTGATCAAGAAAATCAGTACCAGAGGAATAAAGAGTGACCAATCAAAACCCAAACCAAACTGCATAGGTATTGGTAGTGCAATCAGGGCAGTTTCACTCAGTGAATCAGTGTTCACCATCCCCATCAAGTAGGCCATGATATAACCAACGAACATCGCAATCACAATCGATGCTACGCGAATGTATGGGTTACTTGAGCGGTTGAGCAACACGATAAGCCCAAGCACGGTTCCCGCCAATGCCAGTTTGTCTAAGCTGCCAAAAGTGCCATCGCTGAGCGCAGCATAGCCGCCACCCATAGAAACTAAACCAACTTGTACCAGTGTTAAGCCTATCAGGGTGACCACAATGCCCGACACCAGCGGCGTGATCACGCGGCGCGCGTATTGCAGCACTCGTGATAATAGGATTTCAGCAAAAGAGGCAACTAAAATGGTGCCAAAGATCGCCGCCATCATAGTGCTGATATCTGCACCACCCGCTTTTAATGACAAGCCTGCGCCAATAATTGGCCCAAGAAAGTTAAAACTGGTGCCTTGGATAGAAAGTAAACCGGAGCCAATCGGGCCAATGGTGCGGATCTGGATAAAAGAGGATAAGCCAGATGCAAACAGCGACATGCTGATGATGGTGTTAGTCTGTTCGGCAGAAACACCAAGTGTTTGGCAAATAATGAGCGAAGGGGTGATGACCGCAACAAACATGGCTAGCAAATGTTGTAAAGCGGCGAAAATGGTTTGGGGTAGCGGTGGCCTATCGTTGAGTTGATAAACCAAATCAGACTTACGCGAAGCGTTGTGGATAGTCATACTGTTTTCCTAATGGTGCGTTGTTGTCTTAGCGTTCGCTGAGTGGGAGCACTAAGTGGAGCAGACACGTCATCTGTGATTGCTGTTAATCAGAATCTGCTCGGACTGGATAAGTGAGTAGTTCACTAAAAAAATTGGCGAAATTATAGAGGGTTTACGCAAGAAAGCAAACGTTTGCTTTACTGTGTAAGGGAGAGGGGAATACAGAACGAACAATCTTATGCTTTGGCGTAGATGTCCTTCTCTCCTAACCAGCGATCGATAATGGCGGTCGCGTGGCTTGGATAATGGTCGTGTAAGTAGCGAGCAATGCGCTGTACTTCAGGAATTAAACGTTGGTCACGGACTAAATCCGCAATTTTGAAATCCGCGAGGCCGGTCTGTTTGGTACCAAGCAGCTCACCCGGACCGCGAATTTCTAAGTCTCGTTGGGCAATCACAAAACCGTCATTGCTCTCACGCAGTACACCCAAGCGTTTTTGCGCGGTTTTCGATAGTGGTGCATGGTAGAGCAATACGCAATGGCTGGCGACAGAGCCTCGCCCTACGCGGCCGCGTAATTGGTGCAACTGTGCTAAGCCCAAACGCTCAGGGTTTTCGATGATCATCAAGCTCGCATTCGGCACGTCAACGCCAACCTCAATCACCGTTGTGGCAACCAGCAAGTGCAGTTCATTGTTTTTAAAGGCTTGCATCACCGCTTGTTTTTCGCTTGGCTTCATTCGACCATGCACCAAACCGATTTTGACATCGGGCAGAGTGCGTTGTAGCTCTTGCGCTGTGTCGGCGGCGGCTTGCGCTTCTAGCACCTCAGACTCATCAATCAAAGTACAGACCCAATAAGCCTGTTTTCCTTCACTCAAACAGGCATGACGTACGCGCTCGACGATATCATCACGCTTTGTATCTGGGATTGCGACAGTTTGAATGGGCGTTCGTCCCGGTGGCAGTTCATCAATAACGGAGGTTTCTAAATCAGCGTAAGCAGTCATCGCTAAAGTTCGTGGGATCGGCGTTGCGGTCATGATCAATTGGTGCGGATATGCGCCTTGCTTCGCCCCTTTCTCACGCAGTTCTAAACGCTGGTGGACGCCAAAGCGGTGTTGTTCATCAATGATGACGAGCGCAAGGTGATGAAATTCAACTTGTTCTTGGAAAAGAGCGTGAGTACCCACTATCATTTTTGCCTCACCGCTGGCAATGCGAGCCAGTTCTGTTTCTTTCGCTTTGCCTTTTAATTTACCCGCCAGCCAGCCGACTTGGATGCCCATTGCTTCAAACCAGTTGGCAAAGTTAATCGCGTGCTGCTCGGCCAGCAATTCCGTCGGTGCCATTAATGCTACTTGATAGCCATGTTCGATAGCTCGTGCGGCGGCTAATGCAGCGACCAAGGTTTTCCCTGAGCCCACATCACCTTGTACTAAACGCATCATGGGGTGAGCTTGTGCCAGATCGGCTTCGATCTCTGTCACAACACGTGTTTGTGCTTTAGTGGGAGAGAAAGGCAGCTGTGCAAGCAGTTGTTGTTTGAGTGTGCCAGACCCAGCCAGTGGCAATGCCATATCTTGCTGGCCTTGATGGCGTACAGCCAGCATGGAGAGGTTTTGCGCCAACAGCTCTTCCATAATTAGGCGAACCTGCGCCGGATGTTTCCCCTCATCAAACAGTTGCAGGTTAATGCCCGGTGGCGGCCGGTGAATGATGTGCAGCGCTTCAGAGAGCGTAATTTGGTGATCATACAACCCGGCAGGTAGCAATTCTTGTACGGCGGCTTTGTCGAGTAAACTTAATGCTTGATCAGTGAGTGTGCGTAGCGTGAGTTGGCGCAGGCCATCGGTTGTTGGGTAAACGGGTGTTAAGTTAGCTTCGACATCTGGCTGTTGTTGAGGAGCATAAAATTTATAATCAGGATGAACAATTTCAAGGCCGAATCCACCACGTTTAATTTCACCGTAAGCGTGCACTAACTTACCTTCAGCGAAATTGTTTTTCATCCCAGCCGTAAAGTTAAAAAAACGCAGCGTAATGGTGCCGTTACCATCGCTTATTTTTACTGTGAGCATTTTGCGTTTGCCAAAAACCGTATCCACCGCCATGACTTTACCTTGCACGGCGGCCCAAAGCCCGGGATGCAATTTAGCGATAGGGTAGATCCGTGTGCGGTCCTCATAACGTAAAGGGAGATGGAACAGCAGATCTTGCACACTGATTAAGCCAACCTTTTCCAGTTTTTCAGCCACTTTAGCGCCCACGCCAGAGAGTGAGGTGAGAGGAATCGCGGACAGTAGCTGTGACATAACAGGGCTCATTAACAGTATCGTTATGTATTATTCAACCATCGAACTGTTTTTTTGTACAGCATAAAATCATGTAATGGTCGATAAGCGGCAGGCCATCGGCTAATTTGAATAGTGACGCCTAAAATGCAAGATGGAGGTAGGGTGTCGGAAAATAAAAAACCCCATGAGTGGTTAGCCGCAAGGGGTTTTATTTATTTGGATAGTTTAATTTTTCCGGCGTCGCACTTTCAGTGCATGAGGCATCACACGAATTTTTTTCATGATGTTTGCTAAGTGAATGCGATCTTTGGTGGTCAGCAGCACAGTAACAGTATACAAACGTCCATCACGCTCCTCGGTGGAGAGGCCATGAATGTTGGAACCTGTTTTCGAGATTACATTCGTCAGTTCCGCTAACGCACCTTGGTGGTTTTGCATGTCCACTTTCAGTTCGGTGATGAACTCTTGGTCGTAATCTTTAGACCACTCAACCGCCATGTAACGATCCGGCTCTTTTTGGTAGCCACGAACATTAGGGCAGGTTTCACGATGCACCACTAAACCACGACCCGGAGATACATGCGCAATGATGTGATCGTCTGGGATGGGGTGGCAGCAGTTAGCAAACGTGAGCAAAATACCTTCAGCGCCGCGGATCGGCAGTTTCTTTTTCGGTTTGCCATCATTGCTTTCCACTTCGGTCAGCTCATCAGCATCGCCAAGCAGACGACGCGCAATGACAATACTCATCAGTTCGCCTAAACCAATTGCGGCCAGCAGATCATCGACCGTGGCCATTTTAAGCTCACCAATCACATGCTTAATGTTCTCGTCACTGATGTCACTGAGTGAAAGATCACCCAGCGCGTGATTGAGCAAACGTCTACCAAGTGTGATCGATTCCTCACGGCGCATGGTTTTGAGCACTTGACGTATCTTAGTACGAGCGCGAGATGTGACCACATAGTTGAGCCAAGCGGCATTAGGGCGAGCCCCAGGTGCGCTGATGATTTCAATCGTTTGGCCGTTTTTCAGTGATTTACTTAACGGATAAGGGTTTCGATCAACACGAGCTCCAACACAGGTATTACCGACATCGGTGTGTACCGCGTAGGCAAAATCAACCGCAGTTGCCCCGACAGGCAGCTCAACGATGCGGCCTTTGGGGGTGAAGACGTAGATTTCATCAGGGAAAAGATCCGACTTAACGTTCTCAATAAACTCAAACGAGTTGCCAGCGCTTTGTTGTAGTTCAAGTAGGCTTTGCATCCAGCGCTGTGCTTTAATTTGCGCGGTGGTGCCAGTGCGTTCGCCATTACCTTTGTAAGACCAATGAGCAGCCACGCCTTTGTCGGCCATCTGTTCCATGTCTTCAGTGCGGATCTGCACTTCAACTGGGACGCCGTGTGGGCCGACCATCGAGGTATGCAAAGATTGGTAGCCGTTCGCTTTGGGCACGGCGATGTAATCTTTCATGCGCCCCGGGCGAGGTTTGTACAAGCTATGAACTTGGCCTAATGCACGATAACAAGTATCTGCAGTGTCGACCACGACTCGAAAAGCGTAGATGTCCATAATGGTGTGAAAGCGCTGCTCTTTGGTTTTCATCTTGTTATAGATGGAGAACAGGTTCTTTTCACGGCCGACCACGCGTGCTTTCAAACCGAAATCTTGCAAGCGGCCTTCAATTTCACTGTGGATGCGTTGGATCATCTCTTTGCGGTTACCGCGAGCGGATCTTACCACTTCTTTCAATACGCGATAACGATTTGGGTACAATGCTTCAAAGCCAAGCTCTTCTAGCTCAGTCTTGATGTTATGAATCCCTAAGCGGTGAGCAAGAGGCGCGTAAATCTCTAACGTTTCACGGGCAATACGACGCTTTTTATCCGGGCGCAATGCGCCAAGGGTACGCATATTGTGTGTGCGGTCAGCAAGTTTGATGAGAATAACGCGAATGTCTTGCACCATTGCTAGCACCATCTTACGAAAGTTCTCGGCTTGGGCTTCTTTACGATCACGAAATTTCAACTTGTCGAGTTTAGAAACCCCGTCCACCAATTCCGCCACGGCGTGACCAAATTGCGCTTCAAGATCGTCTTTAGTGACATCGCAATCTTCGATGACATCATGTAATAACGCTGCTTGTAGCGTTTCCAAATCAAGGCGCATATCAGCCAAAATTCGAGAAACCGCAACAGGGTGAATGATGTAAGGTTCGCCGCTAGAACGGGTTTGCCCTTCATGGGCTTCACGTGCGACCACATAAGATTGACGCAGAGCCTCAATTTGAGGCTCTGTTAGGTATTCTTGGACAACGTCTTTAAGGCTATCAAATAGATACAAATTATAGGCCCGGAAGGTTGTTGAATTTGAATGGCAGAATTAACGGTTGTGAGCGATGCTGCTTACTGCGGCCAATTCTGCGGCTTCTTGCTCTTTCTGCTCTTGGCGCTCACGAGCATCAAGCACATCTTTCGTGATAAGACCTTCTTCGATTTCGCGCAGAGCGATAACGGTTGGCTTATCGTTCTCTTCTGGCACCAATGAATCTTTACCGCCAGTTTGCATTTGACGAGCGCGGCGAGCCGCAATCAGAACTAGGTCGAAACGATTGCCCACTTTTTCAACAGCGTCTTGAACAGTTACGCGTGCCATGAGAACTCCAAATAGTTAACTAAAAATTTTTAAATGACGAGAAAGTATACAGTCTAATCTTTGTTTATACTAGCGATAGAC
>NZ_NDIO01000203.1:0-9465 GCF_002241085.1 Vibrio sp. V03_P4A6T147 | reverse complement strand
TGGGAGTGGCTGAGTATGTTTTCAGTGTATTGATGGTGTTAGCACAGCAGCATGGTTTTTCTGCCTTAGAGAAAACCGTTGGCATTATTGGTGCTGGTCAAGTCGGCAGCTATTTAGCCGAGTGTTTAGCGGGGATTGGCATTAATGTGCTGCTCAACGATCCCCCAAAACAAGCACAAGGTGATTGCCGCGAGTTTACTCATCTTGATGTTTTACTTGATAAAGCGGATGTCATTACGCTGCATACACCCATTACTAAAAGTGGTGAATGGCCAACCCATCACTTGATTGATGAAGTTCGACTTGCCCAGTTGCGCAGTGATCAGATTTTGATCAACGCGGCTCGTGGCTCTGTGGTGGATAACCAAGCGCTGAAACAACGCCTACAGAAAAATGATGGTTTTATTGCCGCTTTAGACGTGTTTGAATTTGAACCTGAAGTGGATATGGAACTGCTGCCTTTGCTCGCCTTTGCGACTCCGCATGTGGCTGGCTATGGGTTAGAAGGTAAAGCCCGAGGCACGACCATGATTTTCAATAGTTTTTGTGAGTATCTTGGCGATGACCATTGTGCGAATGCCAGTAGTTTATTACCCGAGACTCCCATTGCCAAAGTGTATTTATCACGCGGTTGGGATGAGGAAACATTACACAGTTTAACCCAATTGATTTATGACGTACGCAAAGATGACGCCTTGTTTCGCCGTGAAATTGGCAAACCAGGTGCTTTTGATCAAATGCGTAAACTTTATTGGGATAGAAGAGAATATAGCGCGATGACTGTCGTCGGTAGTGAGTCGTGTGATCTCACTCCCTTAGCTAAATTAGGTTTTAAAACAGAGGTAACAAATGAGCCAAGAATTTAATATCGCTATTTTAGGAGCAACCGGCGCGGTTGGTGAAACCATGCTTGAAGTGCTCAAAGATCGCAAATTCCCCGTTGGTGAACTTTACCTACTTGCCAGTGAGCGTAGTGAAGGTAAATTCTACCGCTTCAATGGTAAGACCATACAAGTACAAAATGTTGAAGATTTCGATTGGTCACAAGTTCAGATTGCACTGTTTTCCGCTGGTGGTGAATTGTCCGCAAAATGGGCTCCTATTGCCACAGAAGAAGGCGTGGTAGTCATCGATAACACCTCACATTTCCGCTATGAGTACGATATCCCACTTGTTGTGCCTGAAGTGAACCCTGAAGCGATTGCGGATTTCCGTAACCGCAATATTATTGCGAACCCAAACTGCTCAACCATCCAAATGTTGGTGGCGTTAAAGCCGATTCACGACGCTGTGGGTATCGAGCGAATTAACGTATCAACTTATCAGTCCGTTTCAGGAGCTGGGAAGTCAGGCATTGATGAGTTGGCGGGACAAACCGCAAGGCTGTTAAACGGTGTTTCGGCCGATCCTGATGTTTTTAGCCAGCAAATTGCGTTTAACTGCATCCCACAAATCGACCAGTTTATGGATAATGGTTACACCAAGGAAGAGATGAAAATGGTGTGGGAAACGCAAAAAATATTCAATGACTCAACCATTATGGTCAACCCAACTTGTGTACGCGTGCCGGTTTTTTACGGCCACGCTGAGTCACTGCATATTGAAACACGCTTACCGATTGATGCTGAGCAAGTTATTGAGTTATTAGAGAAAACTGAAGGTATTGAAGTATTCAGTGGGAATGATTTCCCAACGCAAGTTCGTGATGCGGGAGGGAAGGATACAGTTCTTGTAGGGCGCATTCGCAACGATATCAGTCACCACAGTGGCATTAACATGTGGGTAGTAGCAGATAACGTGAGAAAAGGCGCTGCAACAAATGCGGTACAAATTGCGGAAGTGTTGATTCGAGATTATTTTTAATTAATACCTAGCAAAAAGGAGTGGTTTACCACTCCTTTCTCTCTACACAAAAAAGCCGAGTGATTGATTCACCCGGCTTTTTTATTATCGTCCAGCTCAAGGCTGAGAATGATGGCTATCTTTTTGACTTGTGCGCGTTAGGATTCTGCTTGCAACTGCCATCGGCACATTTACCATATAGATAAAGGCTGTGATTGGTGAGCTGTACATTATATTGCTCGGCAATCTCTCTTTGGCGTTGTTCGATCACCTCATCTGAAAACTCAATCACTTCACCACAATCTAAGCACACTAAGTGGTCGTGGTGGTGTTGTGTTGAAAGTTCAAAAACGGATTTTCCACCTTCAAAATGGTGACGAGTGACAATACCCGCATCATCAAATTGGTTTAATACTCGATAAACAGTCGCAAGACCGATTTCTTCACCAAGATCAATCAATTTCTTATACAGTTCTTCAGCGCTGATATGTTGGCATTCAGGCTGCTGTAGCACTTCTAAAATTTTTAGCCTAGGAAGGGTAACTTTAAGACCTGCATCCTTGAGCGCTTGGTTATTATCTGACATACACTTTCCTGTTGATGATCTGCAGCAGTTAACAGAATTCATAATTGCGATCATTATAGGGGAGTCACTGCTAACAATAAACCACGAAGTTCAAAGGGTTACTTTATATTTGTCACAAAGCCGCGCAATATCACTGATATAACAGCTCTTACCAGTTACAATTGCGTAACATTTATTAGTGATTGAGTCGATAGGTTTAAAAGGTGAGCACGGAATGAATCACTCTTTAGCAAGATTTTATAAGCCAAATATTGTTAAGTGGGCGTTAAATAGCTGGCCCCCTTTTTGGGGCGCTGGTATCCACATTGATGAAATTAGTAGCGACTTCCGTCAGGTGAAAATGCGCCTAAAGCTGCGGTGGTGGAACAAAAATGCCAATCGCACTCAATATGGTGGCAGCATTTTCTCTCTTACTGACCCTGTTTACTCTTTGATGTTAATGGGGATTTTGGGTGAGCAATATTATGTATGGGACAAAGAGGCCAGCATCAACTTTATCAAACCGGGCCATTCTGATTTGTATGCGGAGTTTCTGATAACGCAAGACCAACTGGATTCAATCTTAGTGAGCACGGCCAATGGGGATAAATGCTTTCCGGAATTTGTTATCCATGTTAAGGATGCCAAAGGCGAAGTGGTCTCTGAAGTGCAACGTAAATTGTACGTGCGCAAAAAACCTAAATACAGAGAAGAGAGTGATGCAGACAAAATGGTTACTTTTTGTGACCGCTAAGGCTGTTCATTCTGCATTTGGCACAGCTCAATCCAAGCTTCGGCGGTGCGAGAAACGTACCGTTCCGCGTGCCATATTAATCCTAAGTGCCAATCAATACTGGGTGTCATAGGTTTGACTAAGACGCCTTCTCCTTGAATTCGTCGACAAAGTGGTTCGGGTAGAAAGGCAACGCCTACGCCACTTTTGACCAACGCGACTAAAAAATCCCACTGGCTACTGCGCGCTGCAACTTGTGGTGTAAATCCGTGTTGTAGGCAGAATGAGTGGATGTAGTCACTCAGCGTAAAATCATGGGTATAGAGGTAAAATGGCTCATTTTGTAGTTGCTCCCAACCGATGGCTTCTTGCTGCTTCCAAGGAGATGAATCGGGGAGTACGGCGCAAATGGGGTAACTGTCTAAGGAGAGTGACCGCAGATTATCAATCGGATGAGGAGAAAGCATGGTGACGGCCACGTCAATTTCGCCATTGAGAATAGCTTGCTCTATTTTACGTCCGCCATACTCAACGATGGTGAGCTCTACATTAGGGTAGGTTTGACGGTATTGGCGAATCAGACCTGCGTAAAGGTGCCCAACCATTGGTGGAATACCGAGATGCAGTTGTCCCCGCTTTACCTGATTGAGATCGACCAGCTCGGCTTCTAACTGAGACATCTGCGCTAAGATCTCTAGCGCTCTTTGATAGACAACCTCTCCTGCATCGGTAAGCCAGAAACGTCGACCTTCACGATGTAATAGTGGCTGTTCAATTTCCTGCTCTAAACTGCGGATCATCTTACTGATGGTGGGCTGGGTGACGAACAGTTGCTCGGATGCGCGGGTAAAGCTTTGTTGATTGACCAATTCAACAAAATAGCGCAGTGCTTTAATATCCATAATATCTCCTTTTATCATTCCATTTTGGCATGAAAATGATAATAAAAAGTCATTTTACGATGGTTTTATGACTTAATATAATGTGACCAATTTCACAAAACGGCATTAGTCTCATCATGCAAAGAATAAGAAACAGCCAAAGAGTAAAAAACAATCTGCAAACAGTGGTACAAATTGTTGCGCTATCAATGATTTGGTTTTTGGCGGATTTTCTAGTCAGCACTTTTCATATTCCTTTACCAGCAAATTTAACTGGCATGCTATTGCTGTTAACTTTAGTGATTATGCGAGTTGTAAAAGTTGATTGGCTGCGCAAGGGAGCAACTTGGTTATTGGCGGAAATGCTGTTGTTCTTTGTACCAGCGGTCATTGCGGTCGTTAACTATCAAGAGTTAATGCAACAGCAAGGGTTACGAATTATGGCGGTACTTGTCATCAGTACCATCATGGTCATTGCTATTACTGCTTGGACCGTTGATAAAATGTATCGTTTAGAGCTGATATTAGCGCGTAGAAAAAGCAACCGTGCAATACGCCTAACTAAAGTGGAGCGTTCATCATGAGCTCACTACTTACCTCAACGCTGCTTGGTGTATTTTGCTTGCTGCTAACCTTGGCTTTTTACTATGGCAGCAAGTGCCTTTATCAACGTAAACGTTCTATTTTCTTAATGCCGCTGCTATTGGCCCCTATATTGTTAGTGGCTGTTGTGATGATCTTTCACATCCCTTACCAGACCTATATGGCAGAATCTCATTGGTTATTGTGGCTACTTGGTCCGGCTACAGTGGCTTTTGCTATTCCGGTCTATGACAACCGATTGTTGATCAAGCGCCACTGGCTCTCTCTATCCGTGGGAGTGATCGTATCGGTTGTGGTGGCTGTGGGGAGCACGGTTTTGTTGGCTCGTTGGTTTGAATTACCCGATATGCTTCAGCGCAGTTTAGCGATGCGCTCGATTACCACCCCTTTTGCTGTTGAAGCAACGAAGTCAATTGGTGGGCAAAGTGATCTGACTGCTCTATTTGTGGTACTTACTGGGGTGATAGGCATGGCGGTAGGTGAAGTGGTGTTAGCGTTATTATCCATTCGCTCTGGGCTTGGTAAAGGAGCCAGTCTTGGCGCTTCCGCGCACGGTGCAGGAACGGCAAAAGCGTATCAAATTGGCAATGCTGAAGGGGTCGTGTCGAGTGTGGTGATGATGATTGCGGGAATGGTCACTGTGTTGCTTGCTCCATTTATCGGTCGTCTACTTTGGTAAAGAAAAGAGTGCTGTTGTATACGGGTCAATAAAAAATCCCCTCGCAAGGGGATTTTTTATGTTTAAGAGATTAGCCTTCAAGTTCGGCTAAACACATCTCTTCATAAATCTGCTTAACCCATGTGCTGACGCGCTGTTCAGTTAGCTCTGGTTGACGATCTTCATCGATGCATAAACCAATAAAGTGGCTATTGTCACCTGCAACCAAGGCTTTAGAGGCTTCGAATTCATAACCTTCAGTTGGCCAGTGGCCAATAATCGTTGCGCCTTTGCTTTCGATAATGTCACGCACTGTACCCATCGCGTCACAGAAGTATTCAGCGTAGTCTTCTTGATCGCCGCAACCGAAAATAGCAACTAATTTCGTCGAGAAGTCGATCGCTTCTAATTCTGGGAAAAAATCATCCCAATCACACTGCGCTTCACCGTAGTACCAAGTAGGGATACCCAGTAACAATAAGTCAAAATTATCAATGTCTTCTTTGCTGCTTTTCGCAATATCTTGAACGTGAACGAGCTGCTTACCCAGTTGCTTTTGAATCATTTTCGCAACGGCTTCAGTATTACCGGTATCGCTACCAAAGAAGAGGCCTACACTTGCCATAGAATCATTACCTTTAATTTGTCATTTTCTGGCGGATGAGCGTGTTCTTTACCCCAGTCCGGTGCCTTCCCAACTGAGTTGGATAAGTCCTTTAAGGATAAAGCCAGCACAACCTAAAAACAGAACTAGCCATACAATACGGCGCCCAAATGGCGGTACATTACCTTGCTTAAGGACATCTTTTATTGCCATACCGATAAGAAAAAATATAGACGCAAAAAGAAGATCGAGTCCAATCGACTCAAGCATGTTCATGTAGTCGTACAGCATGGGTATCCTTTATGCCAATTTGCTTGAGCGCACTATAACACTGTTATTCGTCAAAGTTAATGCGCGCATTGGTACCTATTTCACACTTGTTGTTTCACAGTAAAGCGGCTAGCTGCCAATGAACTTTCTGATCGCTCGTAAAACTTCAACGGGCTTTTCTGCGTGTAGCCAGTGCCCTGTGTTGGCGATGACGTGCGCTTTCGCTTGGCTAAACTGCTGCTGGATCATTTCTTGGTGTTCCGCTAGTAGATAGTCAGAGTTGCTGCCTTTAACCAATAAGGTTGGAACAGAGCTGCAAGGGATTGGTTCCCAGCCTAAAATATTCCAGTAATTTTTTTCAATGGCGGGAACATTAAAACGCCAGCTCATTACACCATCTTCTCGTTTAAATAACGATTTACTGAGAAATTGTCGTACGCCTTCTAGCTCAATATGTTGCGCTAAAATGGCCATGACCTCTGCTCGCGAGGTAGGCTGCTGCGCAATAACCGCGTTGAGCCCCGCCAGTACGTTATCATGTTTCCGATGCTGATAGCTGACGGGTGCCATATCTAAAACCACCAGTTTGGCGACTTTGGATGAGGCGATGTCAGCCAGCTTCATAGCAACTTTACCGCCCATTGAATGGCCAATCAGCGTGACTGAATCACAAGCTAACTCTTCGAGTAAACTAGCAACATCGAATGCCATGCTCGCGTAATCATGTTCCTCACTGTGAAATGATTGACCGTGATTGCGCAAGTCAATACTCAATACTTGGTGATCGGCTTTTAGGTCTCTTGCAAGTAAACCTAGGTTGTCTAAATTGCCGAATAAACCATGGATCAAAACAACGGTGTGACCTTCACCTTCGAGTTTGTAATTAAGAAGTGCTGACATTTTATCTTATTAGTGATTGGTTTAACGTAGAGTATCAGTGAAGATCTCGCTATAATCCCTCAGAGTTTAAACATTGAGATTGTGAAAAGCGAATGAAAACAATTGAGGTTGATGAGGATCTATACCGTTATATTGCCAGCCAAACCCAACATATTGGAGAAAGCGCGTCGGATATTTTACGCCGTTTGCTCAATGTTGATGGTAAAGTGTCTGCAGCAGCGGTCGTGACGCAAGTAAGTACCGAGCCCAAGGGCATTGTTGTGAGTAAAGATGCCGTACAAGAGATACAGATTGATAGCGTAAAAGAGATGCGTTCTTTGCTCATTTCTGATGAATTTGCGGCTTTGAAAAAAGCAATTGATCGTTTTATGTTGGTGCTTTCAACCTTATACCGTATCGATCCAGTAAGTTTTGCTGAAGCGACCTTAGTGAAAGGACGTAAGCGTGTGTATTTTGCTGACAACGAGCAAACCTTGCTTGCTAGTGGGCAGACAACCAAGCCAAGAGCGATTCCAAACACACCATTTTGGGTCATTACCAATAACAATACTAGCCGCAAACAACAGATGATCGAGCAGCTGATGGTATTGATGAATTTCCCGAGTGACATTATTGAGAAAGTGACGCACTCAATCTGATTTGTGCCCATTCATAGATAAAAATCTGATTCAAGCCTCATACTGCGGACCACTAAGTCCGTATCATGAGGCTTTTTATTTCGTTGTTATTTTAAGAAAGGATGTCAAAAATGGCTATGCACCCACGCGCCGGACAAAAAGCACGGCAGGAAGACTTACATAATATCCCTGCGCTCGTTGCAAACTACTTTTTACTTCAACCTGATGCGGCTAACCCAGACCATAAAGTGCAATTTGGTACTTCGGGGCATCGTGGTTGTGCGGATAAATCGACATTTAACGAAAACCACATTCTTGCTATTGCTCAAGCGGTAGCAGAAGTGCGCGCTCAGCAAGGAACCACTGGGCCGATTTTTGTCGGAAAAGACACGCACGCACTCTCTGAGCCTGCTTTTTCTAGTGTACTTGAAGTACTGATCGCTAATGAAATTGAAGTGATCGTTCAACAGGATAATGGCTATACGCCAACGCCGGGTATTTCACACGCAATCTTGACTCATAACTTGAAGCACGCGCAAAAAGCTGATGGGATTGTGATCACACCTTCTCATAATCCACCACAAGATGGTGGTATTAAATACAATCCTACCCATGGCGGCCCTGCTGAAGGGGAAATCACCCAAGCGATTGAAAACCGAGCCAATGAGATCATTGCAGAAGGCATGCAAGGCGTGAAGCGTCTGCCTATTATGTCGGCAAAGCAATCGCCGCTGTTTAAACAAGTTGATCTTGTGAAACCTTATATTGATGACTTAGTGAATGTGATTGATATGGAGGCCATCCAAAAAGCCAATCTAAAACTGGGTGTTGATCCGCTCGGTGGCAGTGGTATTGATTACTGGCGTCAAATTGGCAAAGCGTATCAGCTTGATTTAACACTGGTGAGTGAAGCGGTGGATCCGACATTCCAATTTATGTCACTCGATAAAGATGGTGTAGTGCGTATGGACTGTTCTTCTCCTTATGCAATGGCGGGGTTATTAGCGTTAAAAGATCAGTATGATCTCGCGTTTGGTAATGACCCTGACTACGACCGCCACGGCATTGTCACTCCGAAAGGTTTGATGAACCCAAACCATTTCTTAGCCGTATGCATCGATTATCTGTATCGTCACCGCAAGCAATGGCGTAAAGAAGTGGCTGTTGGTAAAACGTTAGTATCAAGTGCATTGATTGACCGTGTGGTCGCCGATCTTGGCCGTGAGCTGTGTGAAGTACCTGTCGGCTTTAAGTGGTTTGTTGATGGCTTATACAGTGGTCACTTCGGTTTTGGTGGTGAAGAGAGCGCAGGTGCGTCATTCCTGCGTAAAGACGGAACGCCTTGGTCAACGGATAAAGACGGTATTATCCTTTGCTTACTGGCGGCGGAAATCACCGCTGTCACAGGTAAAAATCCGCAGCAATATTATGAAGATCTGGCCGCGAAACATGGAGAGTCTAAATATAGTCGTATTCAAGCTGTCGCAAATGGCCCACAAAAAGCAGTGCTGAGCAAATTGTCACCAGAGATGGTCTCTGCGCAAACATTAGCGGGAGATGAGATCACAGCCCGCTTGACGCATGCTCCCGGTAATGGCGCAGCCATCGGTGGATTAAAAGTGACCACTGATTATGGCTGGTTTGCTGCTCGTCCATCAGGCACAGAAGATATTTATAAGATCTATTGTGAAAGTTTTAAGGGCGATGAGCACCTCAAGCAAATCGAAGCGGAAGCGCAACAGATTGTTAATCAAGTCTTTGCCGACGCTGGTTTGTAAGCAAACTTATCAAT
>NZ_NDIO01000236.1:0-9470 GCF_002241085.1 Vibrio sp. V03_P4A6T147 | reverse complement strand
GTGATCAATTCTACATAAATATGAAATCAATCTGTCACCTTTGAGATGTTAATTTAAACTGGGTCAAGTTTATTGGTATGGCTTGATTTTGTGTTTGCAACGTTGACCATAGCCTCCCCCTCACAAGCAGTGGATTTTTCAAGTTCAAAGGTATGATAATGAAACAACGTCTTATTCTAAAAACAGCGCTCAGCGCGGCCATTCTTACAGCCCTTGTGGGTTGCGCAACTCAACCCACTCATGAGTGGAAGGAAGATACGACTTATAAACTCACCGTGTTACACACTAATGACCACCACGGTCGTTTCTGGCAAAACAAATATGGCGAGTATGGTATGGCGGCACGTAAAACGCTGATCGACGATCTTCGCTCTGATATTGAAGCTGAAGGCGGCAGCGTACTGCTTCTTTCTGGTGGCGATATTAATACCGGAGTTCCTGAATCTGATCTGCAAGATGCAGAGCCTGATTTTAAAGGCATGAGCAAGATTGGTTATGATGCGATGGCGTTAGGTAACCATGAATTCGATAACCCGCTCGAGGTGCTGTTTAAGCAAAAAGAGTGGGCGAATTTCCCAATGCTGTCGGCCAACATTTACGATAAAGCGACCGGAAAACGTCTATTCCAAGCCTACCAAATGTTTGATAAACAGGGCGTGAAAATAGCGGTTATCGGTTTAACGACTGAAGATACCGCTAAAATCGGCAACCCTGAATACATTGGTGGTATTGAGTTTAAAGATCCAAAAGAAGAAGCGAAAAAACTGATCGCAGAAATTGAGAAAACGGAAAAGCCGGACCTTATTTTTGCCGTTACCCACATGGGCCATTATGAAAATGGTCAACGTGGTGTGAATGCACCGGGTGATGTTGCGCTTGCACGATACTTGGATGAAGGTTCTCTCGATATGATCGTCGGCGGCCACTCTCAAGAGCCTGTCTGCATGGAAGGCCCTAACGTGGTGAAGAAAAACTTCCATCCGGGAGATGAGTGTAAGCCTGATATGCAAAACGGTACTTACATAGTGCAAGCGCATGAATGGGGTAAGTATGTTGGCCGTGCGGATTACGAATTCCGTAATGGTGAACTGAACATGGTGAGCTACAATCTGATCCCTGTAAACCTGAAGAAAAAGGTGAACGTGAATGGCGAGAGTAAGCGCGTACTGATTCAAGATCAAATCGCTGAAGATTCAGAAATGCTTAGCTTCTTGCGTCCATATCAAGAGCAAGGTCAAGCGAAACTGAATGTAGTCATTGCACAAAGTAATGGTAAGTTAGAAGGGGATCGCAACGTTGTGCGTTTCCAACAAACCAATTTAGGTCGTTTGATTGCACTTTCTCATATGGAACGCGCAAAAGCCGACTTTGCGGTGATGAATTCTGGCGGCGTGCGTGATTCGATTGATGCAGGAAAAATCACTTATAAAGATGTGCTCAAAGTACAACCTTTTGCCAATATTCTCACTTATACCGATATGACCGGGGCTGAAGTGTTGGATTACCTCAATGAAGTGGCGACCAAACCTGTTGATTCTGGCGCTTATGTACAATTCGCGGGGATTTCGATGACAGTGGCCAATGGTAAGGTATCGAACGTCTTTATTGGTGATAAGCAGCTCCGTTTGGATGAAACGTATCGCTTCACCGTGCCTAGCTACAATGCAGCGGGTGGTGATGGTTATCCAAAAATCTCCGATCACCCAGGTTATGTCAATACAGGCTTTGTGGACGCGGAAGTATTGAAAGATTACCTCGAAGCACACAGTCCAATTGATGTGAACCAATATGCGCCAGCGGGCGAAATTGTCTATAAGTGATAGTGCGATAAAGAGTTTGACTCATTGTGAGCAATCATTTTAACTAAAGGCGGTGCTTAGGCATCGCTTTTTTATTGGCACTAACGGCTACTTTGAGATAAGCACGATGACACCTGCGATTGATTTGGCGAAAAAGAAAAAAATTCCTCACACTCTCCATCAATATCAACATGATCCTAATCACAGCAGTTATGGTTTAGAAGCGGCTGAGGTTTTGGGACAAGATCCGAAAAAAGTGTTTAAAACACTGCTGTTTTGCTTAAATGGCGAGCCGAAAAATCTCGCTGTCGCGATTATTCCTGTTGATCAAAAATTAAACTTAAAGCGTGCGGCCAAAGCGGCTAAGTCGAAAAAAGCGGAAATGGCTAATCCAGACATAGCGCAAAAAACCACGGGTTATGTGGTCGGTGGCATTAGCCCACTTGGGCAGAAAAAAGCACTACCGACCTTCATTCATCTCAGCGCAGAAGATCAATCGACCATCTGTGTCAGTGCAGGTAAGCGCGGTTTAGAGATTGAATTGGCACCGAGCGATCTTGCGTTATTAACGCGAGGTGAGTTTGTTGAATTGTGTCAAGAATAGAGAATGAAAATCCGGCCTCGAGTGAGGCCGGATTGACTGGCAAAATTAGTTCTTCAGTTTGATCTCTTCTTCCATCTGGGCGTTATCCACCACATGGTTTTCTCCTAAGTCATTAGGAAGGATCAAGTTTAGAATAATGGCTACGATACCGCATAAGCTGACACCTTGTAGGCTAAACTCTCCGATACCAAAGGCCATGCCGCCGATACCAAACACTAATGTCACTGCTACAATCACTAAGTTGCGAGACTTGTGAAGATCGACATGATTTTTAATCAGTGTGTTTAGGCCAACCGTTGCAATTGAACCGAACAGCAAAATCATAATACCGCCCATTACGGGAATTGGAATGGTTTGCAGTAGCGCGCCCAGCTTACCAACCAATGCTAATACAATCGCGGTGATCGCAGCCCAAGTCATGATTACTGGATTAAAGGCTTTCGTCAGCATTACGGCACCCGTCACTTCGCTGTACGTAGTGTTTGGTGGCGCGCCCAGCATAGAGGCTGCGATGGTGGCAACACCGTCACCCGCAATGGTGCGATGTAGCCCAGGTTTCTTGATGTAATCTTTTCCAGTGACGTTTGAGATCGCGAGCATATCGCCCACGTGTTCGACTGCCGGAGCAATTGCAACTGGGATCATGAACAAGATCGCGTTGATGTTGAACTCAGGGAAAGTGAAGTTCGGCATTGACAGCCAAGCCGCTTGCGTAACAGGAGTAAAATCCACTACACCAAAATAGAGGCCCAAAAGATAGCCTGCAAAAATACCGCCGCAGATCGGCAATAGTTTGAGAAAACCTTTGGCAAAAACGCTAATCGTGATGGTGGTTAACAGTGAAACGCAAGAGATCCACATCGCTACATCTGAGCTAATCAGTTGTACCGAACCATCTCCAGTTTTACCTAGCGCCATGTTTACAGCAACAGGCGCAAGGCCTAAGCCAATCACCATGATCACCGGGCCAACGACCACAGGAGGTAAAATTTTGTGGATGATTTCTACGCCACGGACTTTGATGATCGCTCCCAGTAGTATGTAGACAAAACCAGCGGCCACTAAACCGCCCATCGTCGAGGCAACGCCCCAAGTTTGGATGCCAAACATAATCGGTGCAATAAAGGCAAAAGAAGAAGCAAGAAAGATGGGGACAGAGCGGCGAGTAATAAGTTGGAATAAAAGGGTACCGACACCGGCGCCAAATAGTGCAACGTTAGGATCAAGCCCAGTTAACAGCGGGACAAGAACCAGCGCACCAAATGCGACGAAGAGCATCTGTGCGCCTTGGATGGCATTTTTCATCATGATTTCCCTGAAGCAAAATAAAAATTCGCGGGATTCTATCACTTTTGCAAACGATTGCCATTGAAACTAGATCAAATAAAGTCACAAATGTTGATGAAATTATCACCGAACTCTGCCGTGGATTCCTTGCCGCGGACCGGATAGTTGCTTATCATCGACGTTCACAAAACAGATCATAGGAACAGTATGCGCTATTTAGCTATGTTGGTGATGAGCTTACTCACTCTCCCTGCTTATGCCTTAACCAAGGTCGACTTATACCATACCGAAGTCGTGATTGATCAACAGCAAGACAATGCCGACGCGAATGCTCGTATCAAAGGGATGAGCGAAGTGATTGTTCGAGCTTCGGGTGATAGGAATGCGGTGAACAATGAGGTGATTCAAAAAGCTTTAAGGCAGAATTCGCAATATTTAGCGCAAATCAGTTATGGTCAAAATGGGGCGCAATCTTCGATTGTCATGGGGTTTAGCGCACCGCATATCCGCACATTATTAACTCAAGCTCAATTACCATTTTGGCCTGAAAACCGAGCTAATGTTTTAGTCTGGTTGATTGAAGAGTCAGGTTATGACCGCAGTATCGCTTGGGAGCATTCTGACACGAGTACGTTAAAACAGCTTAAAGGCGCGACTCAAACTCGCGGTTTGCCTATCACAGTGCCTGTGGGTGATTTTGATGATATTACCGGTGTGGAAGTATCGGATTTGTGGGGCGGTTTCGTGCAGCCTATCAGTATGGCTAGCCAACGTTATCCAACCGATGCTGTGTTGGTGGTCAGAGTGCAAAGTAATGGTGTGCGTTGGAGTTTGTATGATCAACCCGCCGCTCAAATGACACAAGCCACGAAAGCGCCACTGTCTGGTCAAGCGTCTGGTGACGATGCCATTGAACAAATGGTCGATCAATTGAGTGATTACTATGCAAGAAAGAGCTCGGTTATCGTGGCCAGTGAATCCTCTTCTTCGCTGCTTGCTCGTTTTAGCCCGATTGATGATGCAATGGATTTCTTTACCTTGGAGAATAAGTTGAAGCGCTTAAGCTCTGTTGCTTCTTTGGACATTCTCAAGATTCAAGGTGAGGAAATCACTTTCGAAGTGCATTTGTTGGCTTCAGAGTCCGAGTTTGAGCAAGAAGTGCTACGCATGGGCAAAGTCGCTAAAATTGACGACCCACAGCCAGAGAGTGTGCCAATACAGCTTACCCCAGCAGCAGAGGTTGATGATTCTGCTGTGGAGTCAGGCTCTTTGCAAGTCACAACTGAACCGTCATTATCTCAGGCCATCACTGAACCTGTGAAGCGAGTGCTCTCTTTTGAGTGGCAAGCGTAAAGTACTCAGCCACCCCTTGAACAAATGCTGAGATAATCAAAAAGAGCCCATCAGGGCTCTTTTTGCATGAGAAGAATAGGCAATCCTGTCATGGATTGACTCTATGGTTGATTATCGTGGGTAAAATTGGCTTTCTCTTGCTTTTCGACTTCAGATAGACGCTTGAGTTTCAGTCCGAGCTCTTTACCTCGATGGCGAGCATACAAGGTATTACCGACAAAAGCGGCAAATGTCAGTAGCAGTTCCACTACCGCTAACCAGCGCTCCCCTCCATCAACATAAATCAGCGTCAATGCGTGTAGAAAGTAGAGCATTAAAACAAAGTTGGCCCAGGCGTGAGTGTAGGGTTTTCCGGCCAAAATTCCCGGTAATGGTAAAAGCAGTGGGATAACCCATGCAATGGCCAATGCAACATGATTAAGATGAGGGTGAGGAGAGAGCGAGAATTGCCATAAAACCACCCATATAATTAGGGATAAGTTACTCAGTAAAGCTAGCCATCGGTACTGCTTGGTGCTTGGCATCATTTCTGCCGTCATAATCTGTCCTTTAATCGGCTGGCTAGCATTGCCAGCCGTTTTCCTAAATTTTTAGCCAGTTCACTTTCGTGCGTAGTGAGTTGTGGCGAGTGTGTTGCGACATGGCTTGCACCATATGGCGTGCCTCCAGAGGTTGTGGTATGCAGTGCAGGCTCTGAATAAGGGATGCCAACGATTAACATGCCATGATGCATCAGTGGCAGCATCATACTCTGTTGCGTACTCTCTTGGCCGCCATGCAAAGAGGATGAAGAAGTAAACACGCAAGCGGGTTTATCAATTAATGCGCCGCTAATCCATAAAGGGGTCGTTTGGTCCCAAAAGTGCTTCAGTGGCGCGGCCATATTGCCAAACCAGACTGGGCTGCCAAAAGCCAAACCATCACATTGCTTTAACTCATCCAGAGTCAGGTAGGGATCGGTCGTTTGCTCTGCATGATTGTCTAGCGCCGGAACGGTGCGCAAGAGCGCTGTCGCGCCTTGTGCTTCAATTCCGCGTGCGATTTGCCGTGCCAGTGCTTGCGTTGAACCGTGCCTGCTGTAATAAAGTACGACGACTTTAATACTCATAAAATCTCAAGTACCTGCTCTGGTGGACGGCCGTGGCGCGCTTTACCATTGGCGACAACAATGGGACGCTCAATCAACTTAGGGTGCGCGGCCATGGCTGAAAATAGTTGATCATCAGTAAGTGCATTATCACTTAGGCCAAGTTCTTTATAGAGATCTTCTTTGGTGCGCATCATATCACGAACCTGTTGTAGCCCGAGTTGAGCGTACAAGGTTTTCAACTGTTCGATGGTTGGCGCTTGGTCTAAATATTTGATGATCTGTGGCTTTAACTGGCGGTCTTCTAGCAGTGCCAGAGTTTCACGACTTTTTGAGCATTTAGGGTTGTGATAAATCACGACTGACATAACTTCTCCTCGTTGTATTGTGATTATTGGAGTGATAAGAATCGGTCTCGTTGCACCATCAATTGGTCAATGCGTGCATCGTAGCGAGCTTGTTCTAAGCTGCCAAGTTCGGCGAGTTGACTTGCTTGAGTGTAATATTGAATCGCTTTATTCCAATTAGCTTTGAGCGCTAGAAGCTCCGCTCGCGCGGCGAGATCTTCTTGGCTATTGCCAATGCCGATATTCGCTTCTGATAGCAAATGCCAACCGTTGGTATCATTAGGGTTGTCATGGGTGTAGCGCTGCAATACCCGAATGGCATCAGACAATTTATCTTGTTTTAACAAGCTGTTGGCGTAGTTAATTGTTAAGGTTGGATTGTTCGGTTTCTGTTTGAGCGCCTTCTCTAGCAAGGTTTGGGCTTTGGCCGCTTGATTTAGAGCGATATCGAGATCGGCCATCGCATCAAGATAGAAATTGTTTGTTGGGTCTTGTGCAACCAGCTTTGATAAAATCGCCTCTGATTTATCAAATTGCTTGCTATCGAGATAAACCAAGGCTTTGCCATATTGGAAGGCTGGCGCGAGAGTCGCACTCTCTTTTTTCTCCGCACGCTTAAACCAATCAAGAGCGGCTTCATTATCAATCCCAGCATAGCGAGCAACAATTCGCGAGCGTGCTAAATGGTAATCCAATGAAGGTTGAAGGCGCATAGGCGGGTAATGTTGGGCACGCTCACGGCTGTCGGTAATACGATCTTCTGGCAGCGGATGGGTTAGTAACATCGGTGGCGGTTTACTAGCGTAACGATATTCATCAGCGAGGCGGCCAAAAAACCTTGGCATGGCTTGGGCATCAAACCCCGCTTTGGCTAGCGTTGCAATACCAAATCGGTCAGCCTCTTTTTCATTACTGCGCGTATAGTTTATTTGGCTTTGCATACTGCCTGCGGTGGTGGCGGTAATGGCGGCAATGCCCACTTCAGGTGCCGCAATGGCCAGTAACAAAGAGCCCGCCAATGCGGCGATTGTTGCTGGTGAGCGTCTGGCTTGGTCTTCCATACTGCGTGCTAAATGGCGCTGCGTGACGTGGGCAATTTCGTGCGAAAGAACCGAAGCGAGTTCGCTTTCTGTTTGTGCATGCAAAAACAACCCAGAGTGCAACGCAACATAACCGCCAAAGAAGGCAAACGCATTGATATTGCGATCGCGGATCATAAAAAAGGTGAACGGCGTTTTTACATCGTTGGCATTGGCAACCAATTTATGCCCTAGGCTATCGATGTACTCGTTGATCACCGGATCATTGACGATAGGCTGGCTGTTACGCAGCATGCGCATATAAGCATCACCATAAATAAGCTCTTGATCAATCGTCAAGGTCGAACCTGCTACTGTCCCAATGTCCGGTAGCTCTATAGTGTCGGCATAGCTCAAGGAAGGGGCGTTTATCGCCACAGTAATACAGAGGCAAAGTAAGGATCGAGCGCGTTTAAACTTCATATTTGTCAGTGATATTCCGTGATCTTCTTGTCTGTATGACATTGAATGTGTGAATTGGTTTCCAACTCAAAATAGCGGCCAAAAATTGTAGAGAGAGAAGAGTAAGCCAGCCGGTGTTTGAGTATCGATAAACACTGGCATGCCAGTCAAAACTCGATACAATGGCAGGCCTATATTAAGCATTGAGCAGAAGAATGGAACCAAATATTCTGGATTTACGCCAGCAGCGTTGTCCGATGGCTTTATTACTTGCGAAGCGTCACACTGTTCAATTGGTTTTGGGTGAGGTATTAGACATTTGGCTTAACGACGTCAGCTCAGGACAGGATATAGAAAAATATTTGTCTGCTCATGGCTTTCGTTGCCAGTGGAACACGTCACCCGGCTATTTTTGGCTAAAAGTAATTAAGGAACTCGATTAAATGTTTGAAATGGTAACTCGTTGGTATCAAAGACGCTTTTCTGATCCTCATGCCGTTAGTCTGGTTGCTATTCTGTTTTTTGGTTTTGTAACGATATATTTCTTCGGCCATTTGATTGCGCCGCTGCTTGTGGCCATTGTGCTGGCGTATTTACTTGAGTGGCCAGTAATGCAATTGCGCCGTTTTGGGCTTCCTAGGTCCGTTTCCGTAATTTTGGTGATTTTGCTATTTGTCGGTTTGATGCTGCTGGCTATCTTTGGTTTAGTACCAACCATTTGGAAACAGGTTGGTAATTTAATCAATGACATTCCTAACATGTATGCAGGGTTGCAAAGCTTCATTTTGAGTATTCCTGAACGTTACCCTGAACTCGATAACTTACAGATTGTTGAGTCGGTGATAAGCAATGCGAAGAACCAGGCTTTAGGTATGGGGGAAAGTGTCGTTAAAGGGTCACTTGCTTCTCTTGTGAGTTTGGCCACCTTGGGTGTCTATCTCATTTTAGTGCCGTTGCTGGTCTTCTTTTTATTGAAAGATAAGAATGAAATGCTGCGAATGACCAGTGGGTTATTGCCACGTAACCGTAAACTCGCGGCTAAAGTATGGCAAGAGATGAACCAACAAATCTCAAACTACATCCGTGGAAAAGTGTTAGAAATACTGATTGTTGGTAGTATCAGTTACGTCACTTTCGCCATTCTTGATTTACGTTATTCGGTGTTGCTTGCTGTGGCTGTGGGTCTATCGGTTTTGATCCCTTATATTGGCGCGGCCGCTGTGACGGTGCCAGTTGCCATCGTCGGTCTCTTCCAATGGGGCATGACTCCGCCGTTTTACACATTATTAATTGCTTATGGCATCATCCAAGCTTTGGATGGCAACGTATTGGTTCCCGTTCTATTTTCTGAAGCCGTTAATCTACATCCCGTTGCTATCATTGTCGCGGTGTTAGTCTTTGGTGGGCTATGGGGGTTTTGGGGCGTATTTTTTGCAATTCCTCTTGCCACTCTAGTAAAAGCAGTATGGCATGCTTTGCCCAGCACTGATGAACCTGTTGTTGAGGCTGAAT
>NZ_NDIO01000367.1:0-9583 GCF_002241085.1 Vibrio sp. V03_P4A6T147 | reverse complement strand
GATTTAAGGAAGAGTCGTGAAACAGTTTTTAAGTAACTTATTGTTCTTGGTATTCATGTTTCCTGCGACTTTCGCGGTGGCTGATGAGCCACAAGCTGAAAAACCTATGCTGGACAGTGCTGCGCGCCCTAAGATTGCTGTGGTACTTGCTGGTGGCGGAGCAAAAGGTGCAGCGCACATTGGCGTTCTCAAAGCGCTGGAAGAGATGCGCATCCCCGTTGATTTCATTACTGGTACCAGCATGGGCGCTTATGTGGGCGGCCTCTATGCCAGTGGTATGAGCGCCGATGAAATTGAAAGTTTAATTTACAGCGTAGATTGGAATGAAGGTTATCGTGACCGGGTCAACCGTAGCCAACGTCGTGTTCGGGATAAAGAGTACGAAGACCGCTATCAACTGACCACCGACCTTGGACTGCGTTGGGGGGAGATCCGCGCACCACGTGGTGTGGTGCAAGGGCAAAATATGTTGCGTATTTTGCGAGAAACGTCGGGCAATCTCTCTGAATTTCAGTCCTTTGATCAACTGCCTATTCCTTATCGCGCGGTAGCAACTGATATCATTGCTCTTGAGGAAGTGGTGCTGGATCGTGGCTATTTAGTGGATGCGATGATGGCGAGTATGTCAGTACCTGGAGCACTGCCACCTTACGAAGTTGATGGTCGTTGGTTAGTCGATGGCGGTGTGACCAATAACATGCCTGTTGATGTTGCACGTGCCTTAGGGGCTGATATTGTTATCGCGATCGATATTAGTACCGATTACAAAAACCAAGAAGCTTTCACCACCTTTTTGACAGTAGCCGATCAGCTTTCCAACTATCTCGTACAAAGAAGCACTCAAAAACAAGCACGTTTATTGAATGAGCGAGATGTATTTTTACGCCCTGATGTCGGCAGGATGGAAACCACTGAATTTGATAAAATGCCTACGGCTTATAGGAAAGGGTACGATATCGCAATGGCGAACCAATCGGTATTGGCTTCGTTGTCATTATCGAGTGCTAGTTATCAACGCTATGTGGAAGCAAAACAGGCTCGCCGCAGGGCTTTAATTTATGGCGATGATGTGAAGGTTGATGAAATCGTACTCAACAACCGCAGTCATTACAGCGATCAATTGTTAAAAAACCGTTTACATTTAAAGACAGGACAACCGCTATCAACCGAGCAGATTGAAGCGACGGTCGAAAATCTCTATGCATTGGATCGCTTTGAGTTAGTGACCTATGAATACCGAGAATTTGAAGGAAAGAACCAACTGGTCATCGATGTAAAAGAGAAATCTTGGGGGCCAAATTACCTCAATTTTCGCTTTTTCTTAGAAGATGATTTTCATACGGATAGTCAGTATGCGCTGGGTATCTCTTCCAATTTCACCAACTTAAATTCGTTTGGTTCTGAATTACGTTTCAATCTAGAAATGGGCACCGATAAGATCATCGAAGCGGAGCTTTTTTCTCCTCTGTTCTCAGGGCAAAAAGCGTTTACCTCAGCTTTGATTTCGTTTAGCAATGATAAACGTAATAAGCCAATGCAAGGGTTTGATGACACCAGTCTAGAAGCCAGTAAAGATTATTTGCCGATCAGCTATTTAGAATGGATTGGAGAATTGTCGCTTGGTTATCAAGATAAATTATGGCGAGAGTTTAAGGTAGGGATCCGCTATACCGACGGGGAGGCCGAAGTCTCAAATTGGCCATCCATGGGAAATATGGATTACACCCGTGCTGGTGTGTTTGCTAACTACCGCATTGATACCTTAGATGACTTCAGCTTGCCTACCCATGGTGTTTATCTTGATCTTGAGTATCTTGCATCACACGATAAAGTTTCTGGCGTCTCTTCCGATCTTGAATCAAACGATACGGTGTATGAATTTTCCGGTGAATTGATCGCTGCTTATAGCCTTGGCAGGCATACTTTGGTCGGTAATCTTGATTACGGTGTGGTACAAAGTAAAAATTCCAGTGAGCCGATAAACCCTAAATCGATTGGTGGTTTCTTAAATTTATCAGGTATTCCTCGTAACAGCTTGATTGGACAGAATAAAGCGTTCACCAGTTTGGTGTATCGTTATCGCTGGTTTGATAATGACTTTGGCCTGTTCAGTTCCCCATTTTATGTCGGTGCATCAATAGAATACGGCGGTGTATGGTCTGATCCTGATCTAAGCTTTGATACCGCCCCATTATACGGTGCGGGATCGGTGTTTGCCGGTGTTGATTCGCCGATTGGACCGATTATGTTTGCTTATGGTCGAACCGAAGATAATTTTGATTCGATATACTTGAGTATTGGCACTACCTTTTAGCGAGAATTGAGCTGAAAAGTGGGCGGTAAGTGACTCAAAAATCATAGAACTTTAGTCTTAAGTTGCTATGTTGGTCAAAATGATAAGATTTTAATTTAAAGTTAAATTTGCTATTCTTCGTCCCACAGTTTGGCCTCTCTGCCGCTGATTACATAAAAATATCTGGCAATGGAGAGCCAAGTTTCCAAGGATGTTTGCCCATCATGTCAATAATAATGGGGTAAACCGCAATGAGAGGAAAAAGTCGTGCTTGAAGCCTACCGTAAACACGTCGCAGAGCGTGCTGCCGAAGGAGTTGTTCCTAGACCCCTAAATGCTGAACAAGTCGCAGGACTTGTTGAACTGTTGAAAAATCCCCCTCAAGGTGAAGAAGCGTTCATGCTTGATCTCCTTGAAAATCGAATTCCTCCCGGTGTGGATGAGGCCGCTTATGTTAAAGCGGGCTTTTTAACCGCCATCACTAAAGGTGAGGTCTCTTCACCGCTAGTGAGCCGCGCAAAAGCTGCGCAACTACTCGGAACTATGCAAGGCGGTTATAACATCGAGCCGCTAGTTTCATTGCTTGATGATGCTGAGCTGGCACCGATTGCGGCTGATGCACTATCGCGTACTCTACTGATGTTTGATGCGTTCTATGACGTTGAAGAGAAAGCAAAAGCGGCTAATGCACATGCACAAAAAGTGTTGCAATCATGGGCAGACGCGGAATGGTTCCTTTCAAAACCGGCGCTTCAAGAGAAGATCACGCTAACCGTATTTAAAGTTACTGGCGAAACTAACACTGATGATTTGTCACCAGCGCCAGATGCATGGTCACGCCCAGATATTCCAGTGCATGCACTGGCTATGTTGAAAAATGAACGTGAAGGCATTCAACCCGATAAAGCAGGCAGCATTGGCCCTATCACTCAAATCGAAGCTCTAAAAGAGAAAGGCCATCAGCTAGTCTATGTGGGTGATGTGGTCGGTACAGGCTCGTCTCGTAAATCCGCGACTAACTCTGTTTTGTGGTTTATGGGTGACGACATCCCATTTGTGCCTAATAAACGCGCGGGTGGCTACGTGCTCGGCGGTAAAATTGCACCTATCTTCTTCAACACCATGGAAGATGCCGGCGCGTTGCCGATTGAAGTTGACGTTACCAAACTCAACATGGGTGATGTGATTGATGTTTACCCATTTGAAGGCAAAGTGTGTAACCACGACACTGGCGAAGTGCTTGCTACGTTCAAGCTTAAAACCGACGTATTGATTGATGAAGTGCGCGCTGGCGGCCGTATTCCACTGATCGTTGGTCGTGGTTTAACGGATAAAGCACGCGAAGCACTAGGCTTAGAAGCGTCAACAGTATTTCGTCGCCCAGTTGCAGTGGCTGATACAGGTAAAGGTTATACACTGGCTCAGAAAATGGTTGGTAAAGCATGCGGCGTGACGGGTGTTCGCCCGGGGACTTACTGCGAACCTAAAATGACCACGGTTGGATCGCAAGATACCACTGGCCCGATGACACGTGATGAATTGAAAGATTTGGCGTGTCTTGGTTTCTCTGCTGATTTAGTCATGCAATCTTTCTGTCATACCTCGGCTTATCCAAAGCCTGTTGATGTGAATACCCATCATACCTTGCCTGATTTCATCATGAACCGTGGCGGTGTTTCACTGCGTCCGGGTGATGGCGTTATTCACTCATGGCTAAACCGCATGTTGTTACCTGATACCGTCGGTACTGGTGGTGACTCGCATACACGCTTCCCGCTTGGCATTTCATTCCCAGCCGGTTCTGGCTTGGTTGCTTTTGCGGCCGCAACGGGTGTGATGCCACTGGATATGCCAGAATCTGTCTTGGTGCGTTTCAAAGGTGAAATGCAGCCGGGCATCACGCTGCGCGATCTAGTGCACGCGATTCCTTATTACGGGATTAAGCAAGGCCTGCTTACAGTGGCGAAAGCGGGGAAAATTAACGAATTCTCTGGCCGTGTGCTAGAAATCGAAGGGGTTGAGCACTTAACGGTTGAGCAAGCGTTTGAACTTTCTGATGCCTCGGCAGAACGCAGTGCGGCGGGTTGTACGGTTAAATTGTCACAAGCCTCAATTGAAGAGTACCTCAACTCTAACATCACTATGTTGAAGTGGATGATCGCCGAAGGTTATGGTGACCGCCGTACTATCGAGCGTCGCATTACGGCGATGGAAGCGTGGCTAGCCAATCCTGAGTTGATGCAAGCGGATAGTGATGCAGAATACGCACATGTGATTGAGATTGATCTTGCTGAGATTAAAGAGCCGATTTTATGTGCGCCAAATGACCCAGACGATGCGCGCTTACTTTCTGATGTACAAGGTACGCCTATTGATGAAGTCTTCATCGGTTCTTGTATGACCAACATTGGTCACTTCCGTGCGGCAGGTAAATTGCTTGAGAAGTTCAATGGTCAGTTAGACACACGTTTGTGGGTTGCGCCACCGACTAAGATGGACAAAGATCAGCTTATCGAAGAGGGCTATTACGGCATCTTTGGCCGCGCTGGGGTACGCATTGAAACTCCAGGATGTTCGTTATGCATGGGTAACCAAGCGCGTGTTGCCGATAAAGCGACCGTCATGTCGACTTCGACCCGTAACTTCCCGAACCGTTTAGGGACTGGCGCGAATGTTTACCTTGCTTCGGCAGAGTTGTCGGCCGTGGGTGCCATTTTAGGCCGCATTCCAACACTGGAAGAGTACCTAGAGTACGCGAAGCAGATCAACGCAACTGCAGCTGATACCTATCGCTACCTCAACTTCCATCGTATGACGCAATACACTAAAAAAGCGGACAGTGTGATTGTCCAGCAAACGGTGTAAGAGCTATCCAAGCTAACCTCCTAATAAAAAAGCCACCGATTCGGTGGCTTTTTACCATTCTAGCTTCTCACTCAATGCTGAAATAACATTAGATTAAGTTCGATTGGTGGCTGCAATGCTCCGCCAACAATGACTTGACCCATAATTCATAACGTTGTTCTGTCAATGGAGTTAAAATGAGTGTGAACGTCATATGGTATTCAGCGAAATAGTTATTGCCTGTGAGACAAGCTAAAAACACACGCGACATTACGCGCGGTCATTTCTACATTTTGCGCCGCTTCGGCAAGGGCTGTAGGCAAGTCGACCGAGCGTGGAACGACACTGAATACCGCATCAATGCCATGTGGGTGAACAACGGCGCAGTCTGCTGACAAGCAGCCTGCAATGCCGATCACTGGCACGGAAAAAAGTTTGGCAGTGCGCGCAACACCGATTGGCGTTTTACCGTGAATGGTTTGGCTATCAATGCGTCCTTCCCCAGTGATGACTAAATCGGCATCCTTTACCACATCGCTAAGGTTCACGGCATCCATCACAATTTCAATGCCCGGACGAAGGCTCGCTCCTAGTAGACCAACCAGCGCCGCACCTAAACCGCCTGCCGCGCCAGCACCCGGCATCTCTTTAACATCACGACCTAATTGCGTTTTGATGATGTTTGCATAATGCGCAAGGTTGGCATCAAGTTGCGCGACCATCTCGGGTGTTGCTCCTTTTTGTGGGCCAAAGACGTGCGAAGCGCCTTGTACGCCGCACAGTGGATTATCGACATCGCAGGCGACCTCCAGTTTGATGCGGGCTAAACGTGGGTCCAGTAGTGTGAGATCAATCGAGGCCAGTTTTGACAATTCACCGCCACCAAAGCCTAATGGATTACCATCTGAATCAAGCAGTTTAATGCCGAGGGCTTGCGCCATGCCGAGGCCACCATCGTTGGTTGCACTGCCACCAATGCCGATGATGATGTGTTCAACACCTTGATCAAGCACGGTTTTAATCAGCTCACCAGTACCGTAGCTGGTGGTGTTCATTGGGTTGCGTTGCTCTGGCGGCACCAGGTGTAAGCCCGATGCGGCCGCCATCTCAATGATCGCTGTTTTACCATCACCCATTAAGCCATAAAAAGCCTCGACTTGCTCACCTAGCGGCGCCGTCACCGTTGTGGTAACAATCGATCCATTAGTGGCATCAACCAGTGATTGGACCGTCCCTTCGCCGCCATCGGCCATCGGTAACTTAATGTAGTGCGCATCGGGTAACACTTGTTTGAATCCATTCTCTATCGCGGTGGCGACTTCCATTGCCGTTAGGCTCTCTTTATAAGAATCTGGAGCAATAACAATTTTCATTTTTTAACACCTTAACTGCGTTAAACAAACAGACCAAATACGCCAAAAATCATCACAGAAATGAAGGCAATCACTAAACCTACTGCCGATTCATAAGGAATTAAGGTGAGACGCTCACGAATGTCCATATGTACCGCTCCGCCCGTGGCGTGGAAGAAACTACCGTGTGGCATATGATCAAGTACGGTCGCACCTGAATGGATCATGGCAGCCCCTGCCAGCGCGGGTACGCCTAGCTCGAGTATAGTGGAGCTAAAGACGCTGGAGGCAACGGCTGTACCTGCGGTGGTTGAAGCGGTTGCCAGTGACATCATTGCACCTGAGATCGGTGCAAGCAGGTAAGAAGGTAACCCAGAAGCGGTCAGTACTTCGATTAAACCGCCTTTAAGACCTGAATTGGCGATGATGCCGGCTAAAGTACCAGTACCAAGCAGCATAACCGCAACCGGAGCCATGCGTGTTAAACCTGAAACCGCGAAGTGGTTAGTGTCTGCAAATCGTCCCATCACGACCGCACCGACTAACCCGCCTAATGGGAGTGCAATTAAAGGATCCACATTGATGCCAGCGATAGGGCGTAGTGCGAGTAACACAATCGCCACTAATGGTGCGATGATCGCTGAGCTAAAGCGGGGTAGCCTAGAATGATCCACCGCAACGACTTCACTGGCGGAGACTTTACTTCCTTTATTGACTAAACGTTTGGCAATCAAGTAAGCCACAATAAGCCCGCAGATCCCAGGAATAATACCCGCCGCCATTACAGAAGTAAGTGGCACGTTAAACGCGTCGGCTGCGGCAATCGCATTAGGGTTAGGTGACATTACGTTACCCGCTTTACCGCCGCCAATCATCGCTAGCAGAATGGCCGCCTTGGAGAGATCGGCACGGCGAGCGATCGCCAGAGCGATAGGAGATACGGTGATTACTGCTACGTCGACAAACACGCCGACCGCAGTCAAAATTAAGGTTGCTAAGGCCAAGGCAAATAAAGCGCGAGTTTCTCCAACCTTTTTCACTATGGTTTCTGCAATGGAAGTGGCAGCGCCTGATTCAATCAATACACCAGCCAAAATACCTGCTGCAAGAATGCGTAGTACTGCGGTCACAATGCCTTGTGCGCCACCAATCATCAGAGCAACGGTGTCGGTCAGCGATACACCGCCGATCACGCCACCGACCAACGCGCCGATGATCATGCCATAGGCGGGTGGTACTTTTTTTAGAATGAGCGTGATAGCTACGACTAATGCGGCCAGAGCTCCGAGAGTTGAAACTTCAATCATCTTCTATATCCATATTTTTTATCAGTGATTGGCTGCAATATAGGGAGCAAAAATAAAAGAGTCTTCGGTCTATTGCACAGATTACTGGCTTTGACGCGACTGATTAATTGTGCAAATGCACAATTTTATGTTTTTATTTGAAGCAAGATAAAGCCAAATAAAGGTGAGTAATGTCATTTAACTGATTGAATTTTAAAGCGGTTACTTGCTCAATTTTTTCAAGCCTATAGCGCAAGGTATTACGGTGAATATGCAGTGCTTGGCAAGTTTGATGAACATCGCAGTTTTGCTCAAAATAATGGCGGAGGGTTTTAATTAATATTCCCTTAGTATCATACCGTTCCAGCAGGGTATAAGGTTGGCGTAACTGCTCGCGGCTCCATGGCTCATGCTGTACGCTATTGAGCAGTACAGGTAACTTATCATCTTGATAAAAGAAGACGTCTCCCTGTTTATGGTGGGAGGCTTGCATCGTCAACTTGGCGGTTTGATAAGATTGAGCCAGCCCAGAGAGCGTTGGAAAATAATCACCTAGTGCAATTTTGATGGTGAATTTGCCCTCTTTTTTCACTCGCTTCAACAGTTGATTGACTCGTTTAGTTTCGGCCTCTTGTGACCAACCTTTTTCGGTGAGTGAGATGGGTTTTAAAACCACTACTTCGTTGTGAGAAACTGAAATGATCCCCACCAAATTGTCCCGTTCAGGGTATTCCAGCAGATGCACCAACTGCTGTAAGTGTTCTAGCGATAAGGCGGTATCGTTATCTGGGATCAATTTGACCACGGCAGCGATACGCGGCTGGGAAAGGTCGAGCCCTAATCGCTCGGCGATTGAATTGAGCTGTGTTTCGTTGAGAGTGGCACCTTGAATTAGTTGTAATAGCAGCTCTTCACGGTGGCGCTTATTCCACTGTACTTGTGCCATCAGTGCGGCTTGTTCAACGATAAGCTCCGCCGTCATTTTGACCAGCTCGCCATAACGGTGAACCTCCGTTGGGTTACCGGAAATTCCAACCACGCCGATCACTCGTTGTTGATAAATGATGGGGAAATTGATGCCGGGTTTAACGCCTTTTAGGTAACTGGCGGTGGCATGATCAATTTCAACCACTCGATTTTCATTGATGGCTAAAATCGCCCCTTCGTGTTTCTGGTGCAAACGAGTGGGATCACCTGAGCCAATAATGCGTCCCTTTTCATCCATTACGTTGACTGAATAAGTGATGATCTTCATCGCTCTTTCTACAATCTGGCGTGCGGTGGTTTCTGTGATCTGCATAATCTCAAGTGGTTTCGTTAGCCATAATCACCGATAATAACAAAGTTATCCGTATCCCCAAGCACCAATATCGAGAACCCGATGGACTACGAATTTAAAAAAAACACCCTAGATGGGAGCTATTACTGCTCTTTTTCGATGGGGCACGAAATTATTGGCCGTTGGCTACAAGAGGAGATCAGCAACGATCTTCCCAAAATAGATCAAGTTATTGCGCTAATGGCAGCATCGAAACGTGCATTTAATCAAGAGCAGACGCTTGAGGGGCAGGAAATCAGCGTGATGATTCTTGCCGATGAGGTCACGGTTCAGGCCAATGTTTTGACGCATGGTGAAGCGCTTGATAGTGACAGTGAGTTTGATTTTTACGATTGTGAAAGCACTGCAAGCTGCGGCATTGATGATTTTGCTTTGATGATCAAGCAGTGGTGCGAATTTGTACGTTACTCACCTGCGGACTTCACTTAGCGCTGCACAAAACTGGTGAAGATTAAACACTTCGCTTTAT
>NZ_NDIO01000090.1:0-9668 GCF_002241085.1 Vibrio sp. V03_P4A6T147 | reverse complement strand
ATTTTCTTTAATTTAGGGTCATTTTCAAAAAGATTAAGCCCATGCTGTTCAGAGGTGATAGCAAGATCGATGCGACTCGCCTCTAGCATATTAATAATTTGTTCTACGCTAGTGACAAAACTGATTTTTAATTTGTCTGTATTTTGGTTAAATTGGTCACTATAAAAACTGCCATTGAGTGCACCAATAACAAAACCTCGGCTGACAATTTCATCAAAACTATTTGCATCAATATCCGAGTTCGTCCGAGTAAAATAAAACACCTCTCTTTCACCATACCCCATTAATAATGGGTGAAGAAACTGTTCTCTCTCTTCATCCATAGAGTGCAGAGGAATAAGATCAACTCCACCCTGTGGAGCGACACCAATGGTTCTTGCCCAAGGAACTTTTGTCCAATGGACTTTATGCCCCAACTTAAGAACAACCTGGTTAATCACATCTCCACCAGGGCCTTTACACTCACCATTTTCAAAATAAAGATAGGGCTTTCTATCTCGGCAATGCCCCTCCCACGTAACATTCGCTAAAAGTGGGGCTGACATAAATAGGCTTAAGCAACCAATGATGAGTATCCGTATAAATTTTATCATATCGCTTCCTTTGATTAATCAGTTAATATTAAATACTCTTAGGAACAACTTCAGTATAGTCACTAAGTGGCACTCTTGCTAATACCTCATGAAGAACGGCTCATCAATATCATCTAAAAATATACCCAATAGCAAAAATCATCCTGTCATAAAGATAACCTCAGAATATGCTTTTAAAAATGATTAAAATCCCACCAAAGTAATTTTCCCTTGGGCTAACGCCCCCATTTGGCAGGAAAAATCGACCCGTTTATCCGCTTCTTTGGCAAATAGGGTTTCGAGCTTTTCAAACGATTGAGGGATAAAACTGATATTTTTTAACTTCAGGCTTTTGCGGGTTTGATTATCAAGAAACGCTAATGCGGAAGCACTTAATACTTTCTGGCAAGTATCGAGAATATCCTTACTGACCATTTTGCTGTGTACCGCTTGTTGTAGTTGCTCTTTGGTAATGCTGGGGTTGCCTTTAGCAAAGACACAAACGGCGTAGATATCAAGCAGTGCCACCGCGCGCGGCTTTTGCGTTTCGCCATCTTCATAGACTGCCATCAAACAAGGAATTTTACTCTCATCAAACGATTGACGACGAATATTATTCAGCACGATTTCAGCACCCACCGTTCTTTTTAGCAGCTTTTCTAACTGTGAAAGCTTCGGTAAAGCCAACTCATCTTGCAACTCGACCATCTCGTCTAATTCAATGCAGCTCTCTTCCGCTCCTTGCACTAAAGGAAGCAACTTTTGGTGTAGTTCACCGTCATCAAATGGTTTCGACAACACAAACGACGCTCCAGCTTCAAGCGCCTGTTTGATTTGTTGCTCATCGGCCACCGTGGTGAGCATTGCCACTTTTATCCCGAGCTTACGTTTGGTTATCGCTTGTGTCAGCTCCAGCCCCGTCATGCCTGGCATGTGCCAATCTGTTAAGACAATATCCGGCTGCCAACTGCCAATCAGCTTGAGTGCGGCCTTACCATTGTCTGCCTTTTGAATGGACAAACGTCGGTAGCCAAACGCCTCTAAGGCTCGTCTGACTATTTCAAGTGTCGCTTTACTGTCATCAACAATGAGAATCTTCACAGCATATTTTTCTATGACCTAACTTGTTCAAAGTATAGGCACATTTTTTTACAACAACTAAACTTACCTGAAAATACAGCAACAAAAGTGGGTTTATGTGATGCCAATACAAGAGTTCCTCACCGAAAAGGTTTTATCGCTCTTAGCGATCGATCTCGGGCTTATTATCTTGTTGGCTTGGTTTTTTATCCTGCTGCTGATCCTGCGTGAATTTAGGAAATTTGCGCATGGTTTTACTCGTAATAAAAGTGATAGCGATGAAGACACGCTTCATCTATGCCAACAATCCGTTGAAAATGCGTTGAACTACACCGCAGAGCATAGCTCGACTCTGAATGATTTAATCATCATTCAAAAAGCGCTCGAGCAACAGGTTTCTCTCATCAAAAATTCCTCTTCTCAGGGCATTAGTGCCGAAGATCAGGCTTCAATTGATGAGCTCAATGAGAAATTGAGTAAATCGCATAAGTTGATCCGCAAACTGAAAGGCGATCTCGATAAAAGTGTGAAAGGGCTACGAGTGACTCGTAAAAAACTCTTTGCTCAAACTGATACCGTTGACAGTTTGAAAGAAGAAAAAGCCACCATCGAAAAAGAGTTTGAACAGTTAGAAGCGGAATACATCAAGATCAGTAAAGCAGGTGATTTCTACGAAATGGCAAAAAATTATCAAGCCGAGAAAAAAGAACTACTAGAGACCATTGAGAAATACAAAGAGCAAGCCAAACAAGGTGGCACTTCTGTCGATGTCGAAGCGATGAAAAAACAGTTGTATCACATCAGTAAAGAGAAAGATTTTATCGAACAACGCTATCTACAATTACTCGAAGAGGGAAAGAAAGAGTAGCGCTGCCGCCATTTCTGACGGCAAACTGAGACACTTATTTAACGCAAATCACATTGAGTAATGAGGAACCTTTCAGTTGGCTGACTTTACCGTTGGTAAAAAGCCCTTTTTGCGACCATCCCCAATAAGGTAAGTGCATTGGCCATTGGTTACTGTCCATCTGTTTTGAATCCAAAAGGCGTTGCCACTCTTCTTCCGTTACCAAGCGCATCGCCATTTTTTGGCAGGTTTTTTCTGCCACCTCATAGTTTAGACGGCTCCATGCTAAGCCATGTTCCATATAGAACTGTTCATCACTCGAACGTAAATGAGGCACCACAAACTGCAAACCGTTTGCGGTGGTGCTCAAACGAATTTCAACCGCTGGCGGAACATTAAGAGCTGGCGCTTTGGTTGATGGTTTCGTTGATAATGGCGAACTCGCCATTTCCACTTGTGGTTTCGGTAAAGACTTTTTGGTGATTTGTTTTGCGGCAGACGTTGCTTGAGCGGAAGTTGTCTTTTTTATCGGCGAGCTCGACTGCGCGCGCCCTTTGACAACCTCACGAATGAAAGCCTCTTTGTAACCGGGGATTTGCTGGATAAGAGGCAGCTCTTTTTTTACTTGCTCATAATCAGTATAAGGACCGATTAAGCAACGATACGTTTTCGCTTCTGGTTTTAGCCATACATCGGTAGAAATATGGGTATAAAACGCTTTGGCTTTCAGCAAAGATAATGGCTTATTTAGCACGCCACACTGAATCCAAAAAGTGGATGATTGCCCTTTGGGCTTTTTCTTTCCCCATAAACCTTGCCCTATTGGGCATGCTTTATCAAGAATGGGCAACTGATCGACAGAAGCTTGAGTCGCATCACAAAGAAAATCTTCCGCCCAAGCGGGTTGAAATAAAGCCAGCGACGCCAACACCGTTAGGCTTGATGTCACACACAGGGTCGTTTTCCGCATCAGGGTCATCATATTGAGTCCATATACTTGCTTAATAGTAGTGACAACATTACCGATTCAATGTTCCCTAGTTCAATGGATTTGGGTTGGGTATAACAAAAATACTAGCAAAAAAAGAGCCGCATTTGACGGCGGCTTTTAGTTTAGGGATTTTCTTTAGCAAAAATCAATTGCCACATCACCCTTTGTAAATTTTTGGGTTAAAAACATCGCGTAGCCAGTCACCCAACAGATTGATCACCAACACTAATGTGACGAGTACAAAACCAGGGAAAGCCGTAATCCACCAAGCGCCAGAGAAGATGTAGTTAAAGCCCATGCTAATCAAAGCACCCAATGATGGCTGATCGACTGGCAAACCTAAACCTAGGAAAGAGAGTGCCGCTTCAGACATGATCGCATTGGCAATTTGTACAGTTGAGATAACCAAAATAGGCGATAAACAGTTAGGTAAAATATGGCGAAACATGATGCGTGGTGATTTAAAACCCATCACACGAGCCGCTTCCACATACTCTTTTTTCTTCTCGGCGAGCACTGACGCACGAATTGTCCGCGCGTATTGTGGCCACTCAGCCACGCCGATAATCACCACCAACATCACAACCGCATACTGACTATAAAATTCACTCCCAAAACTGGCTTTGAAAATTGCCGAAACAATGATCGCCACCATCATGGTTGAAAACGATAGCTGTACATCAGCAAAACGCATCAAAAAGCTATCAATACGTCCACCAAAGTAGCCAGCAGAAAGGCCAATCACGATACCAAGTAGCAACTGTAAACCGACCGCCAAAAAGCCAATCGTCAGTGATAGACGCGAACCATACAGTATGGTCGACAAAATATCGCGCCCTTGCTCATCCGTGCCGAGAACAAAGCGCTCATCGGCTCCGTCCATCCAAGAGGGAGGTAATTCTGCATCCATCAGATCAATCGATGATAGGTCGTACGGGTTACTGGGGGCAATGAGTGGCGCAGCGACAGACAAAGTTAAGAATACCAAAAAGATGACGAAGCTGGTCATCGCCACTTTATCACGCAAGAAATAGTACAAAAAATCAGACTGTTTAAAACGCTCCCAACGAGATGGAGCAGCAGCAAATTGGCTCATGATTAAGCTCCTTTTCCAGTAAGGTTCACAGTCGGGTTAATCAGACCGTATAACAGATCGACAATGGTGTTGGTCACAACAAAAATCAGGCCAACGAATATGACGTAAGCGGTGATCAGCGGAGTATCAACTCGGTTGATCGCTTCAAGGAAAAGAAAGCCCGTACCCGGCCACTGAAAAACAGTCTCGGTTAAAATGGTGTAGGCCACCATAGTCCCAATTTGTACACCGCCGACGGTTAGCACCGGTAACATGGTATTTTTAAGTGCATGTTGGTAGTAGATTTTGTTCAATGCCAAGCCTTTAGCTTTAGCAAATTTGATGTATTCCGAGCTCAGCACTTCAAACATTTCAGAACGCACTAAACGAATAAACAGCGGCAGCATGATCGACGCCAGTGAAACACAAGGCAGCACCAAGTGTGCTAATCCATCAGCCGTGAAAAAACCAGATTCCCAACCCAACCAATTGGCAGTTTCCCCTCGTCCATACGATGGTAACCAACCTAACGTGATCGAGAAAACATACATCAACATAATCGCAGTTAAGAACACTGGGATAGAAATACCAATACTGCTGCCCGCCATCACCACTTTGGTAAAAAAGCTTTTGGGATGAATGGCTGTGTAAACCCCTAAAGGAATGGAACAGACAATGATGATTACGGTCGCACCGAGCACAAGCTCTAACGTTGCGATTAATTTATCGAGAATAACGTCTACCGCAGGGCGTTTGAAAAAGTAGGACGTGCCTAAATCACCCTGCACCGCGGCCGTAATAAAACGAGTATATTTGGCAATGAAAGGATCATTCAGTCCAAGTTCATCGCGCAGCGCTTGGCGCTCGCTTTCTGAAACAGACTGCCCAACAAGCTCACGCAATGGGTCGCCTAAGTTATCCTGAATGGCAAACGCCACCAGACTGATCACAAACATCACTATCAGTGCCTGAAACAGGCGCTTGACCAGAAACGAAAACATTCCTTGCCCCTTAAACTATCCATGATGGTTCTTTTTAAAATTGAATTAACTTTAATAGGAACGAAAAAATTCAGCCTAAAAAATGACACTCGACCCGACTGAAATAAAGCAAAGTGCAGAGATCTTAATAAGGCATCCAAGCGGATGCCTTGAGTGACCTAAGCGCCGCCCACATCACATGAGCGGCCAACTTAAGTAATTACTCGCTAACGACTAGGTCGCCGAAATAAGGGAATTCCATCGCGTTAACAATCGGTTTGATATCTAAAGTAGATTTCGCACCCCACGCTAGGTTTTGCCAATGCAGTGGAACAAATGCTGCGTCGTTGTACAAAGTCACTTCGACTTTTTGCAGCATCTGTGCACGTTTCGCAGGATCGGTTTCTACGTTTGCCGCTTCAACCAACTTATCCACTTCTGGATTTGAGTAGTGACCACAGTTGTACTGGCCTTTACCACTCTCTTCGTTACGTGTCATGGTTAAGAACTCGGTGAAGTTTGCTGAGTCTTCAGTATCTGAGTGCCAGCCAATCATTAGCAGATCCGCGGCGCACTTATCAAACTCAGGCCAATATTGCGCTTTTGGCATGGTTTTAAGATCAACCTTAATACCAATTTTCGACAACATCGCCGCTGCAGCTTGTGCAACTTTCGCATCGTTCACATAACGGTTGTTTGGCGCGATCATGGTGAGCGTCAGCCCTTTCTCATAACCAGCCTCTTTCATCAGCTCTTTCGCTTTTTTCAAATCAAAACGAGGCACAAGGTTCGCGTCATAACCAGAATAACCCGCTGGGCCTTGTTGGCCAGCTGCTGTCGCAAAACCTTTCATGATTTTGTCAACGATACCTTGGTTGTTGATGGCGTGAACAATGGCTTGACGCACACGAACATCTTTCAGTGCTTCATTGCTGTTTTGGTTCATTTGGAAAGTGATGATACGCGTACCCGGTAAGGTCACAAGATCAATACCTTTGGCTTCTTCCACACGTTTATGATCGTTTGGCGCAACAGGTGCAATCATATCCACATCACCAGAAAGGAGCGCCGCAACACGAGTGGCATCTTCTTTAATCGGTACTAAGGTCAGTTTGTCTACGTTGCCTTTTGATGCGCTATCCCAATAATCTTTAAAGCGTTCAAATTCCACTTTTACGCCTTGTTCGCGGAAAGTCACTCTAAATGGGCCAGTACCAGAAACGTTGGTCGAAGCAAACGAGTTGCCGTGCTTCACAATTTCAGATTTCTCTTTACCATCAGCCGCTTTGCCCGAATAGAACTTGCTGTCCATAGGGAAGATGTAGGTTGCGGTTTGCAGAACCAGCGGATAAGCGCCTTTGGATACGATCTCGACGGTGTAATCATCCACTTTGACCATCTTTTCATACGGTTCAAAAATAGCTTTGAAATCAGGAGAATCTTGTAAACGATCGAACGTCCAGACCACATCGTCTGCCGTCATTTCGTTACCTGAATGGAATTTCACCCCTTTACGCAGCGTAAAACGGAATGTTGTATCATTGACACGTTCCCATTTCTCAGCAAGGCGAGGTTCAAAATCAAATGTCTGGGTGTAACGAACGAGAGGATCAAACACCATGTGAGACATTTGTAGCGTACCACCAGATAGCTGCTCATGCGGGTCAAGTGACACTGGGTCAGCATCATAAGCGACGGTAATATTGGCCGCGCTAGCTGCAAAGCTTAAACCTGCCGCCATCAAAGCTACTGTTAGTTTGCTTTTCATGGTTTTCATTGCATAACTCCTTATGCGGGAATCCAAATCCCTAGTTGTTGTAATTGCTTCTGTTTATTCATTCCAAGCACGCTTGGTCATGATATCTCTATCTGTAACTTTTTTGGCTTACGCCGTTACTACATCTTCTCTTAAGCCCGTAAACTCAGGCATTAAAGAAATCAAATGCTGGCTGTATTGGTGTTGAGGTGACTTAAACAACTGCTCTGTAGGGGCGACCTCCAGTAAGGTCCCCATTTGCATGACCCCGACACGATCGCACATTTGGCGGATCACAGGTAAATCATGGCTGATGAACAGCATGGTCAAATTGAGCTCATCTTGCAGATCTTTCAATAGGTTTAAGATCTGCGCTTGCACAGACACGTCGAGCGCGGACGTGGGTTCATCACAAATCAATAAGCGAGGACGCGTGGCGAGTGCGCGAGCAATTGAAATACGTTGACGTTGACCGCCGGAAAACTCGTGCGGATATTTCACTCCCGCCATTTTACCTAGGCCTACGTGCTCTAAAAGATCATGCACAATTTGCCGTGTTTCCGCTTCGCTACGGGTTAATTTATGAAAACGAATCGGCTCGGCAATGATATCGAAAATCTTCATTCTCGGATTCATTGAGGTATAAGGGTTTTGAAACACCATCTGCATCTGGCGGCGCATCGGACGGCGCTCGTTTTCCGATTTCAGCGCAGTAAGATCAATCCCTTCAAAACAGACTTTGCCTGAGTTTGGAGCGTACAGACCCGCAATCACGCGTGCGATGGTTGATTTACCGGAACCTGATTCCCCAACCAAACCAAAAGTTTCCCCTTCAAACACCTCAAAACTGACGTCATTTGAAGCTTGGACATATTCACGGCGACTTTCAAACAATGAGTCTTTGGTCGTAAAGCGTAAATTCACGTTTTCTACTGTCAGCAGTGGGCCTGTGTATTGACGATTATCTTGGCTCTGACCTAACCAATGGTTTTTAACATCCAGTGGTTTTAACTCACTTGCCTCTTCGATATAGCTCACCAGCGGAAAGCGATCGAGTTTTTTATCTGAGCGAGGAACGGCGGAAATCAAACTGCGCGTATAGGAGTGATCCGGAGCGCCCAACACTTTAGCTGTCGGTCCAAATTCAACCAAGTCACCGCGATACATCACCGCGACGCGATCCGTCACATTCGAGACCACACCCATATCATGGGTGACCAGCATACAACCAACATTGTTTTTAATGCATAGCTCGCGGATGAGGCTCAAGATTTGATCTTGAATAGAAACGTCTAATGCAGTGGTCGGTTCATCGGCAATAATAAGATCAGGTTCACCCGCCAGCGCAATGGCAATCACAACACGTTGACGCATGCCACCAGAGAATTGGTGTGGGTACTGCTTCAAACGGTTTTCAGGCTGAGGAATACCCACTTGCTTCATCAAAGAAAGTGCACGCTGATACGCTTCTTCCTCAGTCACTTTCATATTGGCGTGGATGGTTTCTGTCAGTTGATGTTCAACAGTAAATAGCGGATTAAGCGACGTCATTGGATCTTGAAAAATAAAGCCAATTTTAGAGCCGCGAACTTGGCGCATCTGCTCAGGCGATAGGCCTGAAATCTTCTCACCATCTAAGAACACATCGCCACTGGCAATGAGACCGGGTGGGCTCAATAAATCGATAACCGCATTACCTACGGTCGATTTTCCGGCGCCTGATTCTCCCACAACCCCAACAATTTCACCCCGCTCGATATTAAACGAAAGCGATTTCACAGCAACGTGAACACCATGACGCGATGGGTATTCAATACGCAGGTTTTTTACTTCTAAAAGTGACATCCCAGACCTCTACGACTTGGGCAGTGTTGTGCCCTGTCTGTAACTACCTTTGAACAACAAAGCGTTCAAAGCCAGTAAAAATGAATCCATTCATACCAGTACAATATTCTGGTAATTAACAAGGCCATCAATTTGGCAAATATTTCACAGAAAAGCAACATCGATAGGATAAAAAGTCGATATCAAATCAAACCAAAGCAGTAACATCGTATTTTTATGCACCACATATGCATTAATCATTGGTATGACCAATATTCTAGCACGCAGTAATACACCCCAAAACATAGACGTTAAGCCTAAGAAAACGCCAATTTACCATGCATTCTAAAAAAGAATGCAGAATAAAATTTCAAATTATATTGCGGCATATCACGTAACACATTAGAAACAAAAACCAGAATAACCAACAAAATGCCAGACTAAAAACCAATGATAAAGCAGAAAAGCAGTGAATTCATCTGAACAAAAAATTTAGGGTTTAGCCTTTAAACATGATAATTCACTGACTTAATGAGATAGGAG
>NZ_NDIO01000164.1:0-9677 GCF_002241085.1 Vibrio sp. V03_P4A6T147 | reverse complement strand
CTTCCTCATAACGCTACATTGCTGCGTGGTAATATTTTTTGCTTTATTTTTGCTAATTACTCATGGATTGAGCTGTTTTTAATGCCGGTTTTACGATAGTTACCTAATAAAATTCCATTTAACCAAACATTTGCCAAAGTGTGCGCTATTTGGCGTTCGACCCGATGATAAGAAAGAGTTACAGTTGTTGCGTTACCTTGTTTTTTGTTATGACAAAAGCAAGACATAGCCGAAAGTGGAAAGTTTTCGAATTAGGCTACAAATAAGCCCTAAACTATGTAAAACCAGGCCCATTGACTGACCATGTGTTGGGTATTGGTAAGGAGAAAAAATGGCAACGCAATCCAATCAACAGATGTTATCTGGCGCAGAGATGGTGGTTCAATCTCTGATCGAAGAAGGTGTAGAGCAAATATTTGGATACCCAGGTGGTTCCGTTCTTGATATTTACGATGCGCTGCACGCAAAAACCGACCAAATTAAACATGTCCTTGTTCGCCACGAGCAAGCGGCCACGCACATGGCAGATGGCTATGCTCGAGCAACCGGAAAAACGGGTGTGGTACTTGTTTGTTCTGGCCCAGGGGCGACGAATACCGTCACAGGGATTGCTACCGCTTACATGGACTCAATTCCAATGATTGTTATTTCAGGCAACGTGCCAAATAACCTCATTGGTAACGATGCGTTTCAAGAATGTGACATCGTTGGGGTTTCTCGTCCGATCGTCAAACACAGTTTTCTTGTAAAAAAAGCTGAAGATATTCCTGAAACCATTAAGAAAGCCTTTTATATTGCCTCAACAGGGCGCCCGGGGCCGGTCGTGATCGATCTGCCTAAAGATGTGATGAATCCTCAGATCAAACTCCCTTACACGTATCCTGAGTCGATCAAACTGCGCTCATACAACCCAACTACTTCTGGTCATAAAGGGCAAATTAAAAAGGCGCTAAAAGCGTTGTTAGAAGCCAAAAAACCCGTATTGTACATTGGTGGTGGCGCTGTTATTTCAGGCGCAGATCAGCACATTTTACAACTGGCTGAAACGCTCAATTTACCCGTAGTCAGCACGTTAATGGGGCTTGGTGCTTTCCCTGGGACGCATAAAAATGCGTTAGGCATGCTTGGAATGCATGGCATGTATGAAGCCAATATGGCGATGCACAATGCGGATTTGATTTTCGGTATTGGCGTGCGTTTTGATGACCGTACAACCAATAATCTAGAAAAATATTGCCCGAACGCTAAGATCATGCACATTGACATTGATCCTTCGTCGATCTCTAAAAATGTGCCAGTCGATCTGCCGATAGTGGGATCAGCTGAACAAGTACTGGAAACTATGCTGCAATTGCTCTCTGAGCAAGGTGGCTGTAATGATTCGCAGGCGCTTGAACTATGGTGGCAAGATATCCAAAGCTGGCGCGACCGCCAATGCCTAGCTTATGAGAAATCCAGCGAACGCATTAAGCCGCAGCAAGTGATTGAAACTTTACATAAACTGACTAATGGAGACGCATATGTGGCCTCCGATGTTGGTCAGCACCAAATGTTCGCCGCACTTTATTATCCATTCAATAAGCCTCGTCGTTGGATCAACTCTGGCGGTTTGGGCACCATGGGGTTTGGTTTACCCGCTGGAATGGGGGTTAAATTTGCCATGCCAGAAGAAGAGGTAGTGATTGTCACTGGGGATGGCAGTATTCAAATGAATATCCAAGAGCTTTCCACCGCGTTGCAATATGATATTCCAGTGAAAATTATTAACTTAAACAACCGTTTTCTTGGCATGGTAAAACAGTGGCAAGATATTATTTACCAAGGACGTCACTCTAATTCTTATATGAGTTCTGTTCCCGATTTTGCAGCAATTGCAGAAGCTTATGGCCACGTTGGCATCCGTATCTCACAGCCTGATGAACTTGAAGCCGGGCTTAAAAAAGCACTCGATATGAAAGATCGATTGGTTTTTGTTGATATTAATGTGGATGAAACGGAGCACGTCTACCCAATGCAAATTAAAGGCGAAGGGATGGACAAAATGTGGTTAAGCAAAACGGAGAGAACATAATATGAGACACATTATTTCAATATTAATGGAAAACCAATCGGGTGCTTTGTCTCGCGTTGTTGGTCTATTTTCTCAACGTGGTTATAACATTGAATCACTAACGGTTTCACCAACCGATGATGCAACATTATCACGCTTAAACATCACCACTAAGACCGATGAAATGCAACTTGAACAAATTCAAAAGCAACTGCATAAGTTGATTGATGTGCTTAAAGTGCAAGAAGTGTCAGAGTGCGAACACATTGAACGTGAGCTGATGATGGTGAAAGTCAAAGCTAGCGGTTTTGCGCGCGCCGAAGTGAAACGTACGGCTGATATTTTCCGTGGGCAGATCGTGGATGTCACTGCGGCGCAATATACTGTGCAGCTTGCTGGAACCAGCGAAAAACTCGATGCCTTTATTCAAGCGTTGTCGGAAGTCACGGAAGTAATCGAAGTCGCGCGAAGTGGCGTGGTAGGTATTGCTCGCGGGGAGCGAGCGCTTAAAGCTTAATTTACCGAGCTCCCTATCGAAATAAGGAAGGCCACATTTTGTGTGGCCTTTTTGTCATTTAGTGCTTTTACTGGAGAAGTGCTTAGTGAAGAATACGCGCACGAATGGTGCCGCTGATGCTTTTCAGCTTAGTCAGAGCTTCCGCAGAGCGAGCGGTTTCTACGTCAATCACTACATAACCGATATCCGCTGACGTTTGTAAATATTGAGCGGCGATATTGATCCCTTCTTCGGCGAAGATGGTGTTGATTTGTGTCAGAATACCCGGACGGTTTTCGTGAATATGCAGTAAACGCGAACTATCACGGTGAATTGGCAGTGATACTTCAGGGAAGTTCACGCTTGATAAGGTTGAGCCGTTATCTGAATATTTTGCCAACTTACCGGCTACTTCAATACCGATATTTTCTTGTGCTTCTTGCGTTGAGCCACCAATGTGCGGTGTCAGAATGACATTATCAAAATGCATCAGTGGGGATTCAAAAGGCTCAGAGTTTGTGGCGGGTTCTTCTGGAAATACATCTATTGCCGCGCCAGCTAGATGGTTTGATGCCAATGCATCGCAGAGTGCGGGAATGTCGACTACCGTTCCGCGTGCTGCGTTGATAAAGATAGAGCCAGGCTTCATGCGTGCAAACTCTTCTTTACCCATCATATTTTTAGTATCTGGAGTTTCAGGCACATGCAGAGAAATGACATCACATTTATTCAGTAGCTCGCTCATCGTATGTATTTGCGTTGCATTACCGAGTGAGAGTTTGTTTTCTATGTCATAGAAATAGACTTGCATACCGAGGTTTTCGGCAATGATACCGAGCTGGGTGCCAATGTGGCCATAGCCAATAATACCTAAGCGCTTACCGCGAGCCTCATAAGAGTTATCAGCACTTTTTTTCCAAATACCACGATGCGCCAATGCATTTTTTTCAGGAATCCCACGCAGTAGTAGCAGTGTTTGGCCTAAAACGAGTTCAGCAACACTACGAGTATTTGAAAATGGTGCATTAAAGACAGGAATCCCACGTTTTGCGGCTGCATTCAGGTCAACTTGGTTGGTGCCAATGCAGAAGCAGCCGATAGCAACCAACTTCTCTGCCGCGTTGATTACCGCTTCAGTCAAATTGGTGCGCGAACGAATTCCGATGAAGTGAGCATCTTTCACCGCTTCGAGCAGTTGTTCATCACCCAGAGAACCTTTGTGATACTCAATATTGCTGTAACCGGCAGATTGCAGTACTTCAACCGTTGAAGGGTGTAGCCCTTCGAGGAGTAAGATTTTGATTTTGTCTTTTTCGAGTGAAACTTTGGCCATTATTCTCGTCCTTAAAAATGGGAAGGTGGGCAAACACGGCGCACATAAAGCAAAAGGGCTAATGTAAAGAGGAAGATTAACCATTTTGTTGGAAGACAAACGTTTTCCTTGTGCGTCTTCTGACCAATAAAGTAACAAACTTTTTTTGTTTTGGGTAAGAAAATTACGAAATAAGGCATGATTTTCTAGGGCATAGCGAAGAAAAACGGCACCCATGGGTGCCGTTTGTAATGAAATAACGGAAAGTAGCCTTATTTTGTGACTTACTCTTCGATTTTGGCACCATTTTCCGTGCCAGTGATGACGACATCAGCACCTCGGTGAGCGAATAAACCAACGGTTACTACGCCGACAATCCCATTAATTTTATCTTCTAATGCTTTGGCATCAGTAATTTTTAATCCGTGCACATCCAAGATAACGTTACCGTTATCCGTTATTACGCCATGGCGATAGGCTGGATCACCACCAAGTTTCACCAGTTGACGTGCCACATAAGAGCGCGCCATTGGGATCACTTCAACTGGAAGTGGGAATTGACCTAGAACATCGACCGCTTTTGTACCATCAACGATACAAATGAATTTATCCGCAATCGCGGCAACGATTTTTTCTCGAGTGAGCGCAGCGCCGCCGCCTTTGATCATATCGCGCGCAGGGTTGATTTCATCTGCGCCATCAACATAAATATCGAGTTGATCAACATCATTGCAGTCGAACACTTCAATACCTAGGCCTTTTAGCTTCTCTGTTGAGGCGATAGAACTTGAAACCGCACCTTTAATATCATCTTTAATCGAACCCAGTGCATCAATGAAGTGATTCACCGTTGAACCCGTACCCACACCAACGATGCTGCCTTTTTCTACATATTTGAGTGCGGCCCAGCCGGCGGCTTTTTTCATTTCATCTTGAGTCATGCCAATCTCCTGATATCGATTTATAGTGACGGTAATGTTGCGGGGCGATTATAGCCTCAATAATTTATGATTCCCATTGCCAGATTTGGCTTGGAGTCACTATTTGAGGTAAAGGTATATCCCATGCTTCGCTCGGCAGATGAGTCACTTGTTGGCAATCATGAGCTAAACCTATGGGTAGGGCACCTTTACCCGTTTTAAACCAAGCTTCTAACGTACGATCATAATAGCCGCCGCCCATCCCGAGCCTTTGCCCTGTTTGATCAAAGGCCACCAATGGTGTGCAGATGATATCTAGCTCATTTACTGGTTTGATCAATGTTTGGTTGAGCTTGGGTTCGGCAATGCCGTATTTATTTCGCGTCATTATGGTTTGAGCATCATAGCGCAAGAATAATAAATTCCCACTCGAGAAGGGGTGTAAAACGGGAAGATAGGTCTGTTTGCCTTGTTGCCATAACCACGCTATGAGCGGTTGTGTTTCAAGCTCACCATCGGTTGCCAAGTAGAGGGCAATGTGCTGACTCGTTAAAACTGCAGGCAGTGTTGAAAAACGAGAGACAAGTTCAATTGAAGCGTGTTTTTGCTGCGTAGGTGATAGCTGTTTACGCCGCTGGCGGATGACTTGACGAAGTGTGTGTCGAGTGTTTTGCATAAGGATACCCCAGAGTGCCGTTGCGGATTTTGGCCCTTGAACCAGCTGGTTCAAGGCGGATCAGCAATGGTAACCGCAGGCTTCTCGGTACGAGCCGAGCTTGCTCAATAGCTACCAAGTACTAACCCTTTGGTGTTGCTTATCGGCTCAGGGACTTAAATCCGGCTGACAAACACTCTAGGGTAAATTTGGTTACGCTGGTAAAGACTACTGCTGTCCTAGCTTCACTTTACTGATGGCATCTTCAAGAGATGCAGCGAGCTGTTCCATGCGCTCGGTTAATTGATTTTGTTGGCCTAGGCTCTCATTGTTTTTGGTTTGCAATTCATAACAAATGTTGAGCGCAGCAATCGTGAGTAGCTTTACCTCATTGGTAACTTTAGTACGCTCTGCCATCTCTTTCAATCGGTTATCAAGATCTTGCGCCGCTTGGATTAAAGACTGCTCTTGTCCCGCAGGGCAATTCACTCGAGTCAATTTTCCTAAAATTTCTACGTCTACCGCTTGATTACTCATGATGGATGAACTCTTATCGCGCTGTCTAAGATGGTGCCACTCACATGCCCATCGAGGTGGAAACTATAGGTAAAGCGGCCCTAAGATTCAAGCTTTTCAAAGCGAGCAGTAAAAAATGAGGGACTAAAAACACAGTTATTAGGCAAATTGAGTAAAAGCTACCCACAATTAACGCTTTGAGCATTTTCGCATTGGAAGCTAAGTGGTAGGATCGCGCTTATTTGATTTTATTACGAGCTTCCCATGAGCGAAAAAAAACTACCGGATTATCTTTCTCTTGCCACTGCCCTTCAATCTGCAGCACTTGCGGTTAACCCTGCTGAGTTGCATGGGTTGCTAACGGGCATGCTGGCCGGTGGTCTGGGCTTAAATGATAAGAGCTGGCAGCCACTTATTTTTGATTACACTAACGAAGGTATGGGTTGGCCAGATCGTCCGTTGACATTGGCTGAACAAGTACTCACCTTTACAATCGAAGAGCTCACTGGTAGCGGGATGGAGTTGTCACTACTGTTGCCAGATGAAGAGGCGAGTGCCAGTGTATTTGATTTGGCTGATGGCGTAGCCGACTGGGTAAATCACTTTATTTCTGGGCTTGGCTTGATTGGGGTTGTTTTGAAAAAAGCGTCCGCAGAGACTAAAGAGGCCTTGGCTGATCTAGAAGAAATTGCCAAGCTCGGTATCGATGAAGAGGATGATTTGGATGAGCAAGCTCAACTTTTGGAACACGTTATCGAGCATGTAAAAGCTTGCGTGTTAACAATTCATGCTGAATTTGGTATCAAACCTCTACAAGAAACTCAGCCGACCGTGCATTAAAGAGAGGTTACTGTGAAGCAATTTGATGTGATTATCGCTGGTGGGGCGATGGCTGGTGCGACACTGGCGTTGGCCTTAGATACGCTTTCTCAAGGAAAGCTTGCGATTGCTGTGGTCGAAGCGCATCCGTTGGATGATAAGCTCGCCCATCCCGGCTTTGATTCGCGTTCAATTGCTTTATCCTACGGTAGCGTGCAAATTTTGCAAAATCTCTCCTTGTGGCAGTCTCTGCAAGAGGTCGCCACCCCGATTACACATATTCATGTGTCGGATCGATCTCATATTGGGATGACCGATATCACTTGCCAGCAACTCGATTTAGAAGCATTAGGTTACGTGGTTGAATTGGCCGATGTTGGGCAGATTTACGCGCAAAAAATGCAGCAGAGCCCGCATATTGAGTTATTTTGCCCAAGCGCGGTTCAGCAAGTGGAACGCAGTATGGATAAGGTCACTGTCACCCTTAACGATCAACGAACGATCCAAGCTAAGTTATTGGTCGCAGCTGATGGGGCGATATCGACCTGCTGCGAGCAAATCGGCCTCATCCAACAAGAGCATGATTTTGAACAGGTCGCGGTTATTGCTAATGTTGTGAGCTCAAAAGCTCACCAAGGACGAGCGTTTGAACGATTTACCGCCGATGGTCCTGTCGCGTTATTACCAATGAGTGATCATCGACTCTCTTTAGTTTGGTGTTTACCTCCCGCGAAAGCCCGGCAAGTTTTTTCACTCAGTGATGAGGGTTTTTTAGCACAGCTTCAAGATGCGTTTGGTTGGCGTTTAGGGCGAATGAATAAAGTAGGCACTCGTGCCTGCTATCCATTACAACTGCGTTATCGAGAGCAGAACATTTCACATCGTTTTGCCATTGTGGGCAATGCCGCTCAGACATTACATCCGATTGCGGGCCAAGGTTTTAACTTAGGTATTCGAGATGTGGCAAGCTTGGCGGATGAGCTTATCAAGCAGCAAGCCGATGTTGGCTGCTATCACGGCTTACAGGCTTTTTCCCAACGCCGAGAAGCGGATCGTGATGCCACCATTAAGCTGACATCATCCCTGGTGCATCTCTTTTCCAATGATTGGCTAACCACTCGCATTGGTCGCAGTGTAGGCCTCATGATGATGGATAATTTACCGTGGCTGAAAATGCCGCTACTGCGCCGAACGCTTGGCGTAGTGAATAGATAAAAGGGTCTGTATATGATGCAAAGTGTCGATATTGTCATTGTGGGTGGCGGAATGGTTGGACTTTCACTGGCCGCCGCATTAAAGCATAGCGAACTGCGCATCGCCGTGATTGAGGGCCGAGTACCCAGCCTTGAACTTGCAGAGCTGCCGGATGTGCGAGTCTCCGCCTTAAGCCGTTCCAGTGAAATCATGTTGCGAAACCTTGGTGCATGGCAAGGCATCATTTCTCGTCGCTCTGCGCCTTATTCGGCGATGGAAGTGTGGGAACGCGATAGTTTTGCGCGGATCGAATTTAGTGCCAATCAAATGACTCAGCCGGATCTGGGACACATTGTTGAGAACCGCGTCATTCAATTAGCCTTACTCGAACAAGTACAAAAGCAAGCGAATGTGACACTCTTTATGCCCGCTCAATGCCAATCTCTGGCTGTCGGAGAAAGTGAGGCGTGGCTAACGCTCGATAACGGTCAATCACTCACCGCAAAATTGATAGTAGGAGCCGATGGCGCAAACTCTTGGGTTCGTCAGCAACAAGACATTCCATTAACCCATTGGGATTATGGACACAGTGCGCTGGTGGCAAATGTCCGCACGGTGGAACCACATCAATCGACGGCAAGGCAAGTGTTTACACCACAAGGTCCGCTGGCCTTTTTACCTATGTCTGATCCTCATATGAGCTCAATCGTTTGGTCTACAGAGCCCAACCGAGCGCAGCGCTTGCTCAGCCTGTCTGAGCTCGAATTCAATAAGATACTGACCGCTGAGTTTGATCATCGTTTAGGTTTGTGTGAGGTGGTCGGTGAACGTGCTGCTTTCCCACTTAAAATGCGTTATGCCCGAGATTTTGCTTTACAACGAATCGCACTCGTTGGTGATGCGGCACACACCATCCATCCGCTAGCCGGGCAAGGTGTTAATTTAGGTTTACTTGATGCTGCAAGCTTAGCTCAAGAACTACTCGCGTTGTGGCATCAAGGTGAAGATATTGGCTTGCTCAAAAATTTGCGAGGTTATGAACGTTGGCGAAAAACAGAAGCCGCCAAAATGATTGCCGCGATGCAAGGTTTCAAAGATCTTTTTGAAGGTGATAACCCGGCGAAGAAACTGATCCGTGGCATTGGCATGCAGTTGGCTGGACAACTTCCTGGAGCCAAAGATGAGATTATGAAAAGAGCACTGGGTTTAAAAGGTGATTTACCTGATCTTGCCAAGAGTAAAATGGTGCTGCTTGAGCCCTAACAGTGATTAAGCTAATGATGGCAAAAGGGCTGGCTTATGGCCAACCCTTTTAAAATTCTTTAATGAAACTCGTATTATGCGTAGGCGCAGCGTAGTCTCATGATTTCCTGATTCACTTCTTTCACCGTCTGAAAGTGGCGCTTGTCTGCGCGCTCTGGCAAGATCAGTTTGCCATTATCGAATTCAAATTTCCCAACCCCGTAAATATAGATTCTTCCTTTAAAAAGCCGACTTACGTGTTTAGCTATCATACCTGGCGTATAGCGCTTAAACAGTCTCATACTTCGATCCTTCTGTTGTTCTAACACTGCAAATTATAAATAAATTGCGCCTCTAATAGTGTGATTGCCATAGAGGAATATGCAGTTATTGATGACTCTTTTGGATATTTGTGCTGCCGTAAGCAGAATGTTGGATAAATACCCATGTTTGCGTGATTATCTCCTCAAAAT
>NZ_NDIO01000083.1:0-9696 GCF_002241085.1 Vibrio sp. V03_P4A6T147 | reverse complement strand
CCTCAACCCACTGTATAAGAGACCTAAGCACATGAGAATTTTGCGTGGCTCCCCAGCGCTTTCTGAGTTTCGTGTTAACAAACTCGTTGAACTTTGTCGTGAACAGCAACTGCCTGTATCGGGTATTTACGCGGAGTTCATGCATTTTGCTGATCTCTCTGCGGATTTAGACGCTCAATCCCTTGAAAAATTAGAGAAACTACTCACTTATGGCCCAACGATTCAAGAACATGAGCCACAAGGTCTTCTTTTACTGGTCACTCCTCGTCCTGGAACCATCTCGCCTTGGTCTTCCAAAGCGACGGATATTGCGCATAACTGTGGTTTGAATGAGGTGAAGCGCTTAGAGCGAGGCACGGCTTACTACATCGAATTAGATCGCGAACTTTCTCAACCGCAACTTGTTACGCTTTATTCCCTGCTGTACGACCGAATGATGGAAGTCGTGTTTACCGATTTCGAATCGGCAACAGCACTGTTCAAAGTCGCAGAACCTACCCCAGTGGCGTACGTTGACTTGCTGAATGGCGGCCGCGCAGCGCTTGAAAAAGCAAACGTTACCCTTGGGCTTGCATTGGCTGACGATGAAATTGATTATTTGTTCGAAAGCTTCGTCACTAAGCTTGAGCGTAATCCAACCGATATCGAATTAATGATGTTTGCTCAAGCAAACTCTGAGCATTGTCGCCATAAAATCTTCAATGCCGATTGGACTATTGATGGCGTTAAGCAAGATAAATCGCTGTTTAAGATGATCAAAAACACTTATGAAGTGACTCCTGATCATGTGCTGTCTGCCTATAAAGATAATGCCGCCGTCATGGTGGGTTCGGAAGTTGGGCGTTTTTTCCCTGATCCAGAGACACGCCAATATGGTTATCACCATGAAAAAGCGCATATTTTAATGAAGGTGGAAACACACAACCACCCGACGGCGATTGCTCCTTGGCCGGGCGCTTCAACGGGTTCCGGTGGTGAAATTCGTGACGAAGGTGCAACGGGTATTGGTGGAAAACCTAAAGCCGGGTTAGTCGGTTTTACTACTTCAAACTTGCGTATTCCTAATTTTGTGCAGCCTTGGGAAACGGATTTTGGTAAACCGGGGCGCATTGTCACGGCACTCGATATTATGCTGGAAGGCCCGCTCGGTGGCGCGGCTTTTAACAACGAATTTGGTCGTCCAAACTTGTTAGGTTACTTCCGTACTTACGAAGAGAAAGTTAACTCTCACGCTGGTGAAGAAGTGCGTGGTTATCACAAACCGATCATGATTGCTGGTGGGATGGGGAATATCCGCGACGAGCATGTGCAGAAAAAAGAGATCCCTGTTGGCGCGAGCTTAATTGTGCTTGGTGGTCCGGCAATGAACATTGGCCTTGGTGGGGGCGCCGCTTCTTCTATGGCATCTGGTCAATCTGCGGAAGATCTTGATTTTGCGTCGGTACAGCGTGAAAACCCAGAGATGGAACGCCGCTGCCAAGAGGTGATTGATCGCTGCTGGCAACTCGGTGAGGCGAATCCGATCGCCTTTATCCATGATGTGGGCGCTGGTGGTATCTCAAACGCATTGCCTGAGCTTGTTGATGATGGTGAACGTGGCGGTATTTTCCAACTGCGTGATGTACCTAACGATGAGCCGGGAATGAGCCCGCTTGAAATTTGGTGTAATGAATCACAAGAGCGTTACGTACTGGCTGTAGCGCCAGAAAACATGGCGCGCTTTGACGCCATTTGCCAACGTGAGCGCGCGCCTTATGCTGTTGTGGGCATTGCCACTGAAGAGCGTGAACTGAAATTGGAAGATTCACATTTCGACAATACGCCAATTGATATGCCGATGGACGTATTGCTTGGCAAAACACCTAAAATGTATCGTGATGTGAAGACGCTGAAAGTTAATAATCCAACACTTGATCGCCGTGATATCGAATTGAACGAAGCGATTGATCGTATACTGCGTCTCCCTGCGGTTGCAGAAAAAACCTTCCTCATCACCATTGGTGACCGAACCGTCACTGGTTTGGTCGCTCGTGACCAAATGGTTGGTCCATGGCAAGTGCCAGTAGCAAACTGCGCGGTCACTGCGGCAAGTTATGATACTTACCACGGCGAAGCGATGTCGATGGGTGAGCGCACGCCAGTTGCCTTGCTGGATTTTGGGGCATCGGCACGTTTAGCCGTGGGCGAAGCGATCACCAATATTGCCGCTACCCATATCGGTGATATCAAACACATTAAGTTGTCGGCGAACTGGATGTCACCAGCGGGCCACCCAGGTGAAGATGCTGGTTTGTATGAGGCAGTAAAAGCGGTCGGTGAAGAGCTTTGTCCTGCGCTCGGCCTGACTATCCCAGTGGGTAAAGATTCGATGTCGATGAAGACCAAATGGGATGAGAATGGCGAACAAAAAGAAGTGACCTCTCCGCTATCATTGGTGATCACGGCATTTGCTCGTGTTGAAGATGTACGTAACACCATCACCCCTCAGTTAAGAACCGATAAGGGCGAAACCTCACTGGTTTTGATTGATTTAGGTAATGGTAAGAATCGCTTGGGCGCAACGGCGTTAGCACAAGTCTACAAACAGTTGGGTGACAAACCCGCAGACGTAGATAATGCGGCGCAGCTTAAAGCCTTCTATGAAGCGATCCAAACCTTGGTCGCGAATCAGCAGATTATTGCCTATCACGATAAAGGTGACGGTGGTTTATTCGTTACTCTAGCTGAAATGGCCTTTGCGGGTCATTGTGGCGTGAAAGCCGATATCGCCGCGCTAGGTGATGATGCGTTGGCCGCGTTATTCAATGAAGAGCTGGGCGCAGTCATTCAAGTTCGTCACCACGATTTAGAGACGGTGATCTCGACGCTAACGGCGCATGGTTTACAAGCGTGTTCACACGTTATCGGTCGTGTTGACGCTTCTGATGAACTAGCCATTACCGCTGGTGAACAACCTATTGTTGTGCGTAACCGCACCGAACTTCGCACCATTTGGGCTGAAACTACGCATAAAATGCAAGCGCTACGCGATAACCCGCAGTGCGCGGATCAAGAGTTTGCAGCAAAACAAGATAACAGTGATAAAGGTCTTAACGTCAGTTTGAGCTTTGACGTGCAACAAGATGTTGCGGCACCGTATATTGCTAAAGGCGTGAAGCCAAAAATGGCTATTTTGCGCGAGCAAGGGGTTAACTCACACGTTGAAATGGCGGCAGCGTTTGATCGCGCAGGCTTTGAAACAACCGATATACACATGAGCGACATCTTAACGGGTCAAGCGGTGCTTGAAGAGTACCAAGGCCTCGTCGCATGTGGTGGGTTCTCTTATGGTGACGTATTGGGCGCGGGCGAAGGCTGGGCGAAATCAGTGCTGTTTAATGTACAAGCTCGTGAACAGTTCCAAAGTTTCTTCCAACGTGAAGATACTTTCTCGCTAGGAGTGTGTAACGGCTGTCAAATGCTGTCGAATTTGAAAGAGTTAATCCCTGGTGCGGATTTATGGCCGCGTTTTGTGCGCAATGAATCAGAGCGTTTTGAAGCGCGCTTTAGCTTAGTGGAAGTGCAGCAATCTGATTCACTGTTTTTTAATGAGATGGCTGGCTCGCGCATGCCGATTGCGGTTTCGCATGGCGAAGGGCGCGTTGAAGTTCGTGATACGGCACATTTAACGGCGATTGAACAATCAGGCACCGTTGCGCTGCGTTTTGTGGATAACAACGGCCATGCCACGCAGCAATATCCGAACAACCCAAATGGTTCACCAAATGCCATTACAGGCTTAACGACTCAAGATGGCCGTGTGACGATCATGATGCCGCACCCAGAGCGCGTGTTCCGCACGGTAGCGAACTCTTGGCATCCTGATTCTTGGGGTGAAAACAGCCCATGGATGCGTATGTTCCAAAATGCACGTAAGAACTTAGGGTAACTCACCTTGTCGCCAGTGAGAGAAACGACTTAGTCTTGTTATTCCAGCCGCTGCAACTCAGCGGCTTTTTTGTTTACTTTGAGGATGAATTTTTTGTAAAAAATGCAGAAAAAAATTGTGATTTGTGCTCTAATGCCGCGCTTACCAAGGGATGGTGTTCAACATCCGCCGCCATATAATATAATGGCGCGCGACAAACGTTGATGAGTAATCCCTTATTATTCCCTTAGGAAAACGAAAATGTCAGAAAGTAAAAAATTTACCATCAAAGTGACTGAAAAGCGCAATGGTTGGGCGGCGGAAATCGTACGTCAAGTGACCTCTCGCAGAAGTGTTGTTTCAAAGCGCGAAATGGGTTTTGAAAGCGAAGCACAAGCACAAGCTTGGGCGGAAAAAGAGCTCAGTGGCTTTATTGAGAACCAAGCGAAACGCAATGAGCGTAAGGCTCTGGCAAGAAAAGAGAAAAAAGCTTAGTACAAAAAATCTGAGTGCTGTGCTTTAAGAACTGTTATTTGAACGAAAACCCGCTTTAAATTAGCGGGTTTTTTATGCCTTAACGAAATTGACCGATTTGCGGTAAAAACTCAAAACCTGCACTGGCTAAGCGAGCCTCTAATGCCGCCCGATCGATATCAAAGTCATCCGCCAGCCTATCAAGATCGCCATTAAAATCATCACGTAGCTTCATATTGATGATGCTCATCAGCATGATTGGATCCATCGAGGCAAAATTGGCTAAATTCATCACTTATCCTCGAAATCAGAAATCAGCAAGTTAGCTGCCGCAAAGGCTGCTTGCTCTCGAACCGCTTTTGGCAGCGATTCGTCTGCTGCGACATCATTCAAAGTTTTGATGGCGCAGGAGATTGCTTGAGGAATATAAGCTTGATCACCACTGCCTATCTGCGCATAAAGCTCGCGCACTAATTCACAACAACCGTAAACTTGCATAGATTAAATCCTAACTAATGATAATGGCTCTCAATATACACATTACGTTTGGCAAAGACAAAATCAGAACTTGCGTTTGCGCAAGCTCTGATTGCATGTGATGAAACTTTAAGCATTCACTTGCTGCTCTAGCGCCATGACCAGATCGTCGGCTAGCTGTAGTTGCTTAGCGAGCTCGTTCAGATACGCTTTTTCCATGAAATTTTGTTCATCGGCGATAAGTAAAGAGGCCAGATAAAGCTCACTCGCTTGTGCGGGCGTTGTGGCTAACTGTGCAATAGCTGCGGGATCGAGCGGTTTATGCAGCTCATTTTTTACCAGCTGCTGCAATTGGTTATCTGCGCCCATTTCAGAGATGGCTTGCTCAATTTTCGCCATTTCTTGTTCATCCACATGGCCATCAGCTTTTGCGGCGGCAATCATCGCTTTTAGGATCAGCGTGCTGTGGCTAGCATCATTAGGGTCAAAGCTAGACTGCGGTTGAGTGGTCGTTTGTTTTGCTTGCCAGTCATTATACGCTTTATAGGCTAGTGCGCCGAGCGCCGCTGCTCCACCAATCCCTATCACTTTAGTGCCTATTTTTTTTGCTTTCTTCGAGCCCATCAATAAACCGATTAGGCCACCACCGAGTGCACCAGCTCCTAAGGTTTTGAGTTTACTTGAATCTTGTGTGATAGCGCCGAGTTGGCTTGAACCTTGTTTTACGATGTCTGAATTCAATGCTTGGTTAAGCAAACTTTTTAGATCCATAGGTCACCTCCATTAATAATGGATTAAAGAATAGATCACCGTAGATGAATCGAAGATTAATATGCTTGAAAAAGCTTGTGTGGCTGGTGACAAAATAAAAAAGGTTGCCATTTAGGCAACCTTTTCAATAGCACACTTTATTAGGCGATTTGAGCATTAATAAAGGAGACTATTTCATTCATAGCAACGGCCGACTTCTCACCACTGCGGCGATGTTTATATTCGAAGTTGCCCTCATCCATACTGCGATCGCCAATAATGATGGTATGTGGCACACCGATCAGTTCCATATCTGAGAACATTACGCCCGGGCGCTCTTTACGATCATCAAATAGCACTTCAATACCAGCTGCGGTCAGTTCCGTATACAGTTTTTCAGCAGCTTGTTGGACGCGCTCTGATTTGTGCATGTTCATAGGGACAATCGCCACTTGGAAAGGTGCGATCGCGTCAGGCCAGATGATGCCGTATTTATCGTTGTTTTGCTCGATGGCTGATGCCACAACGCGTGATACGCCAATGCCGTAACAACCCATCTCTAAAATGGTGTTTTTACCATTGGAATCAAGAACGCCACAGTTCATTTTCTCAGAGTAGTTGGTACCCAATTGGAAAATATGACCCACTTCGATACCGCGTTTGAGCATTAGTGTCCCTTTGCCACATGGGCTTGGGTCGCCTTCAACGACGTTACGGAGGTCTCCCACTTTCGCTAGCTCAACGTCACGGCCCCAGTTGATGCCAAAGTAGTGTTTGCCATCGATGTTGGCTCCTGCGCCAAAATCGCTCATGACGGCTACGCTGTGATCAACGATAAATGGCAATTCAAGACCAACAGGGCCAAGAGAGCCTGGGCCAGCACCAATCAGCGCGCGAATCTCTTCTTCGCTAGCCATTTCTAGCGGAGCGGCAACTTCAGCGAGTTTCTCGGCTTTGATTTCATTGAGTTCATGATCACCACGGATAATCAGTGCCACGATAGAGGCATCGATCTCATCAGATGCTTTTACAAACAGTGTTTTAACTGTTTTCTCAATCGGTAGGCCATGCTGCTCAACCAATTCAGCGATGGTTTTGGCGTTTGGCGTATCAACCTGCGTCATCTCTTGAGTTGGCGCGGCGCGCTCAACGACTGGCGCAATAGCTTCCGCTTTTTCGATGTTGGCGGCGTAATCCGATTCAGTTGAGAAGGCGATGATGTCTTCACCACTTTCAGCCAATACATGGAACTCATGAGAGCCGTTACCACCGATAGCGCCGGTGTCGGCTAATACTGGGCGGTAATCAAGCCCCATGCGATCGAAGGCTTTACAGTAAGCTTCGTGCATCGCTTGGTAAGATTTCTCTAAGCCTGCTTTATCAATATCAAAGCTATAGGCATCCATCATGCAGAATTCACGAGCACGCATCACACCAAAACGAGGACGTCTTTCATCACGGAATTTGGTTTGAATCTGGTACAGGTTCAGCGGCAATTGCTTGTAAGAGCTGACTTCGTTGCGTACCAAGCTGGTGATCACTTCTTCTGCTGTTGGACTAAGCACAAACGGACGAGTATGGCGGTCAGTAAAGCGAAGTAGCTCAGGGCCCATTTTCTCAGAGCGGCCTGTCTCTTCCCACAGTTCAAACGGTTGCACAACGGGCATCAAGGTTTCGATTGCACCGGCATTGTCGATCTCTTGACGAACGATGTTTTCGACTTTACGCAGCACACGTAGACCAGTAGGCAGCCAGGTATAAAGACCTGAAGCCAGCTTACGGATCATACCTGCACGTAACATGAGCTGATGGCTCACGACTTCTGCGTCGTTTGGAGTCTCCTTCAAAGTAGAAAGAAGATATTTACTGGTACGCATTCTATGGTATCCGTTTCATGATAGTTAAAAGCGCTCTCCAATGAGAGGCTAGAATTAAGCCGCTAATAATATCAGCCAATCGGCTTTGTCAAAAGCGTTCTATTGCGGTTACTGAGACTAAGTTGTTTGCGATAGTGAATTTTACGTTCAGATCGAACAGATTTACCGCATATTCTTTATGATCGATTTTGTGTTTCTTATAGGCTGGGCGAGGGTCTTGAGCCAGCACTTGCTCTATGACGGCTTTAACCATGTCGTGATCTGCACGCGCATTCAGTGCTGTTAACGCCGCTTGGCTAAAGGTCACTGCGATCTTGTCGGGCTCGCTCTCGGCATAGCCACCGCTGGCTGTGGCTATCGAATCGGAATAGGGAATATAGGGTTTGATGTCAATGATCGGTGTGTTATCGACTAAATCTACGCTGCCTAGTTCCAAATAAACCTGATCACCTTGTTGAGTGACGCCTTTCAATTCAACGGCAGACATACCGATACCGTTAGGTCGAAACGTGGCCCGTGAAGCAAATACGCCGATCCGCTCATTCCCGCCTAAGCGCGGTGGGCGCACCGTCGGTTTCCAACCGGCATCGAGGTTTTGGTCAAACAGAAAAAGTAACCAGACATGGCTAAATTGTTCGATGCCTCGCACCGACTCTAAGCAATTAGCGTGACCGATGAGCTTGACTCTCGCGCTTGCGCTCGCCACTAAGCGAGGTTGGCGAGGAACGGCAAATTTTTCTTTATAAGGCGTTTCAATAGTGCCAATCGGAGCAATGGTGTGCATATCCGTATCCGTCTTTTTTCACGTTGGTTGAGAAAAATATCATATTTAAGCTTGCTTTTCTTCTTGGTAATGATTATTAATTGGCATGTTATAACATAACAATTTAAGTGAGGGAAAATTGATGAAAGACGGAATTCATCCGCCATACCAAAAAGTGGTTTTCCACGACACCAGTGTGGATAAGTATTTTATTGTGGGTTCAACGCTAAAAACTGATCGGACGATCGAGTGGGAAGATGGCAACACCTATCCTTATTTCACCTTAGATGTGTCGTCTGAATCGCATCCGTATTACACCGGTAAGCAGCGAGTTGTTCAAAAAGAAGGACGAGTGGCGAATTTCAATCGTCGCTTTGCTCAGTTTGGTAAGGAGTAAACTATGAAAGTATTAAGTTCATTAAAAAGCGCAAAATCACGTCATCCAGATTGTCAAATCGTCAAAAGACGCGGTCGTTTATATGTAATTTGTAAAACCAATCCAAGATTTAAGGCGGTTCAGCGCTAATGAAGAGAAACGGTTGGACAGGCTAGTGATTGTCCAACCGTCAAAACGTGGTTATTTGTTCGCTTTAGCCAAAATGCGATCCAAATGGTTGGCAAATTCGCGTCGTTCTGTTTGAGAAAGCGCACTTGGTCCGCCAGTTTGGATACCGCTTGATCGCATTGTGTCCATAAAATCTCGAATATTGAGGCGAGCCTTGATGGTCTCTTTGGTATACAGCTCACCACGAGAATTGAGTGCCAAGCCACCTTTGGTTATCACTTCATCGGCCAGCGGAATATCGGAAGTAATTACCAAATCGCCCACTTCTACCCGTTTGACGATTTCGTTATCGGCAACATCAAAACCACTGGGGACTTGCAGTGAACGAATGTTGGATCGTTGCGGAATCGGAACGACATGATTGGCCACAAAAGTACATTCAACGCCCGTTCTTTCGGCTGCGCGGACAATGGTTTCACGAATTACTTTCGGACATGCATCGGCGTCCACCCAAATTTTCATCATTCAATTACTTCTCGGTTAGTTGTGCCTCTAGGGCTGCTACTCGGGCTGACAAAGCGGCTAGTTGCGTTTCAAGTTCGGCTACCTTGTTCGCGCTATTTTCCGTACTAACGCTCACTTCTACTTTGGGAACTCGGTGTGCATTTTTCCAACTTTTGATGGTTGCAATCAAGGCTGGCATTGGCACTGAGGTGCTAAGACGTGACTTTACTAAGGCCACACTCGGTTCCTTTCCCTGTTGTTGTAAGAGAGTCAAGATGCTTTCTAGTTCTTGAGTGACATCTTTTGTGAGCATAGGTTGTCCTTTTTGTGAGTTGCTGTGATCTTACCTTTTATTTACCAAGAGCAAAAGTGGCGAAGTGTTGTAAGAGATCTCGCACATTGTTTGTAAGAAATCACAGTGTTTAACGCAGTGTTTGGT
>NZ_NDIO01000364.1:0-9720 GCF_002241085.1 Vibrio sp. V03_P4A6T147 | reverse complement strand
CGGCTGGCAATGTTGCGATAGTAGCGGACTTTCTTGACTGGCAACCAGAACCAATGAAAAAGGTGGCGAAAAGTAATAGTTTTAAATTTAAAACCCGTTTACCTAAAGATGCTGAATTTCAATTTCGTTACTTGTTGGATGACCAACAATGGGTTAATGATCCTAGCGCTGACCAGTACATTGCCAATGGTTTTGGCGAGGAAAATAGCCTAGTAACGACTTATCAATAGGTTGTTGATAAATCTTGTGAAAGCGTGAAATATGATTAGGACAGTACTCATTTTTACGTGTAATTGTTGATTTATTATAAGGCACTCCGGTGCCTTTTTTGACCATAGAATCACACGATATAGGTGACTTTTGAAACAGAAAGTCTTAATCTTGAGGCTCTTTTGACTTAATCCACAGGATAGATAGTGCTTCCTCGTTCTCTCATTCTGCGCTTTTCTGAGCTTTCACTTCCAAAAAAAGCGTCGATTATTGGCCTACCGATTGTCGCGGCCATCGCATTTTCCTCGTCTATTCAGGATAGCTCCTTACAGCGCCAAATTGAGCTCTCTATTACCGAAACTCAAATTGTTCAGTCGATTTTATCTGATGCTATTGAGGTAAAAAATCTTCCGGATTTTGAATATGAGATTAAATCTGGTGACAATTTAAGTACTATCTTTAATCAACTTGGCTTTGGTTACCAAGATTTGATGAAGATTATGGAAACCGATTTAAACTACCTCGCATTGGATACGTTAAAACCTGGCAACATCCTCAGGTTTTGGAAAGCGCAAAATGGAAATGCGCTTTCCAAAATGGAGCTAGAATTTAGCCTAGTCGAGCGCGCGGTATATTCACGTTTAGATGATGGTACCTATGAGTTTCAAGATGTTAAAATACCGGGTGTATGGAAAGAGTTCGCCATGGTTGGCGAGATCCAAGGCAGCTTTTCTCAGTCGGTCAATTCGATAGGGTTAGGCAGCGCTGAGATAGAACAGATCGTCTCTTTACTTAAAGATAAACTCAATTTCTCTCGTGATCTTAGGGTTGGCGATCGATTTGAAGTGGTTCAATCTCGTCAATTTGTCGGTGAGAAATTGACGGGCAATCGTGAAATTCAAGCGATTAAAATCTACAGTCGAGGCAAAGACGTTTCTGCTTATTTACACCGTGATGGGCAGTACTATGACAAAAATGGCGATAGTTTACAGCGCGCATTTCAACGCTATCCGACGACAAATAAACGCATTACCTCTAACTTTGATGCGCATCGCCTGCACCCAGTCACAAAAAGAGTGGCTCCGCACAATGGTACTGATTTTGGTGTACCAGTCGGTACTCCGGTATTCTCGACTGGCGATGGTACGGTGATCATGACGCGTAAGCACCCTTATGCGGGTAATTACGTGGTGATACAACATGGCAGTACTTACAAAACACGCTATTTGCATTTGAGTAAAATTTTAGTGCGTAAAGGTCAGAAAGTATCGCGAGGTGAGCGGATCGGTTTATCTGGGCAATCGGGCCGAGTCACTGGGCCTCATCTGCATTATGAGCTGATGGTTCGAGATCGCGCAGTGAATGCCATGACCGCCAACATACCAATGGCAAACTCAGTGCCTAAAAAAGAGATGGCGGGGTTTGTTGCAAGGCGTAATGAACTCGATTCTATGCTTCAGCAGCAAGAACTGCGGTATGCCACCAGTGAGTCTTCGGCTGACCAAGAGTCTTAATGTGATAGCATAATGGATATTAGTAATCCCTCACTTTCGAGTGAGGGGTTTTTATGCGCGCCGTACATGGCTCATGTTGTTCCAGTGAGTCACGATAGAGTGCGGTGTTTCTGGCTTTGAAAAATAGTAACCTTGGATCTGTTCACAGCCCATAGCATAGAGTTTCTCCAGAGCTTCTTGGTTCTCCACCCCTTCTGCGACGAGATCAACCCGAAGTTGATTTGCCAATTGAATAATCAACCAAACTACACGCTCTGCTGTTTCGTTACACACCATGTTTTTGATAAAAGTGGCATCAATTTTAATGCAATCGATGGGGTAGCTATGGATGTAATTCAAGCTCGAATAGCCAGTGCCAAAGTCATCAAGCGCGATGGTAAAACCAAGTAGTCTGAGCTTATCTAAGATGTATCTAACTTCACTGGTTTGTGAAAGTAGTACTGTTTCGGTGAGCTCAATTGTGAATTCATTAGGCTCAAAGCCGTATTGAGTAATGGTTTGCATTAAGTGTTCGAGATAGCGCTTGGAGTTGATCAGTTCATGTGCCGAACAGTTAAGTCCTAATTTTACCTTGTAGCCTAAGCCCTCCTCTAGCTCAACTTTTGCTAGGCATGCCAGCTCAACAATGCGTTCTCCTAATTCCACAATTAAACCTGACTGCTCAGCAGTATCGATAAACTCAATCGGTGAAATCGCACCCAGAGTTTCGCTATTCCAGCGAGTGAGAATCTCAAAATAGTTCCACTGTTCTTGGTGACGACTGACGATCGGTTGCGCCACCACAAATAGCTCACTATTTTTACTGGTTAACTTATTGAGTTCACGGCGTAGAGCTTCTGTGATTTGGGTTTGACGATGGTATTGGTCACTCAGATGGGTATCATAGCAACGGATATTACTACCGCGAGTTTGCTTACACTCTTTGAGTGCTAAACAGGCATTGAGTATCAGTTGATCGGCCGTGATTGTCTCTTGAGTTTTCCTTGAAATGCCAATGCTTAAGCTAATTTTAATGCGATGTGATGCATCGACATAACCTGTATTTAGCTTATCCAATATACAGCGGCAGATTTGCAACGGATCATTAGAGAAGGTGATAAACGCATATTCATCCCCTGCGATTCGAAATGCCAAATTCTCTTCCGGAACGCTTTTAATGATGGCATTAGCCACAAACTTAATGATTTGGTCGCCAATATAGTGCCCATATAAGTCATTGATCGATTTAAAATTATCGATGTCTAAATAAGCAAGAGTAAACGGTTCATTGGTTGTTTCAACTAAGCGTTCTAATTTGTCAGCTAGATAACTGCGGTTCATTAAATCGGTCAGGTTGTCGTGAGAAACTTCGTAACTAAGTTGATTAACCAAGCTGTCAGAGCGTTCGCTCAACCACTTATTGCGCAGGCTGTGAACGACTATGTTCGCAATGATTCGGTGGTAGCCAATCACGAATTCCTCATCTTCGATGGGAGAATAGAAGGTAGACACGAGCATTCCGAGTATTTCGCCATTCTTGGCACGTAGAGGAATACCGATATAGGCATCAATCTTATTTTCAATTAGAAACTTGTCATCAGGAAAAATTTTGGTCACTTGTGATGGAAACAGACAGTATTCCTGTTTTGATTTCCACACTTGCTCACACGGTGTTCCCCTGAGCGGATAACCCGTGTCGTTGTTGTCTGGCGTCTCACCAGCATGAGATAAGGTGTGAGCTCTGTAATGCCATTTGTCTAACTCGACGATGCATGTACAGCAGGTTTGAAAATGTGTATGCAGCACCAATGTGGCTCGATCATGTAACTCAGAGCCATCGAGCAGCATGAGCTCGTTAATGGTGTTTAGACTAACTGCATCCCTAGCCAATGATGTTTTAGTCATATGTCGTACTCTGTTTTTTTAGAATATGCACTTAGTGACTATGGTCGACATTGCGCAGTTTTGCCACTCGCAATGATGGGTACTTGAGACGCAAAAAATAAAATATTGGTTATTCAGCGGCTTAGTTGCAGAGTTTTATGAGTACTTTTTTGTCTAGGATAAATTTGCTCTGGTGGACAATTGTTTGATGGAAATAGACGTAACCCCAATTTAGCTACCTAGCTTCATTCGTTAATTTTTCTTTTAAGTAGTTGAGAAATAAATGAGTTCGAGTGTGTTGATAATCAAGTTTAGGGTAATAAGCGTAAACCGTTGCTTGATCAACGGTGATATCGGGTAGCAAACGTATCAGATTGCCCAAACGTAGTTCTTCTTTGACCATCACGTCGTTGGTGACAATCACTCCCATGCCATTTTTGCCTGCATAGAAAAGTGCTTCTGGATTGGTTGTCGCGAAATTACCCGATAACGATAGGCGTTTGCCCGTTGAGGTTTTTAATTCGCGCGTTGTGTGTTCTCCCCAAATCAAGACATTGTGCTGTTGAAGCTGTTCGGCAGATTTGGGCATACCATATTTTTCAATATAGTTAGGAGAAGCATAAAAGCCGGCCCTATGTTCAAATAGGGGTGAGGCTTTAAAACTGAGGGAGTTGAGTTGGTCAATTTCTCGGCTGATGAATAAATCAAGGTGAAGTTCGGGCAATTGCCCCGGAGTTGTTGTGGTCAGTTGGATTCGAATGTCAGGGTAGCGCTGTAGAAATTCATCTAAATACTGCACCAAAAATTTTGAGCCCACAGAGAGTGTCGCCCCAATTTTTAGCAGGCCAGCGGGAGTTTGGCTGACAGATCGTGTTTCATCAACCACCGATTGCCAACTTTCAAGTTGTGCTTTTGCTCGCTCATAAAAGAGAGCACCCGCTTCGGTTTGTGTCACCGTTCGTGTGGTGCGCTTAAGTAACTGCACGCCAATTTTCTCTTCCAGCCAATGTACTCGTTTACTGATGGCTGAGCTGGTGGTATTGAGCTTACGTGCCGCGCCGTTAAAGCTTCCTTCTTCAACCACTCGCATGTATGTTTTAACATTTTGTATCCAATCCATCGTTACCCTACTCATTCCTCATTGGAACTAATTCATTTCCTGAGTGCTTTATTATCAAATCTGAGTTGCCAATATATACTGAAAACGTATTTTGACACCACATCTACCGACGATAAGAGCTCACTTAGCAACCCATGAAAACTCTCGCTAGCACACCATTTAAAAAGACGCCGATGTTATTGGCGATGATGATCATTGCCACGGGCCAAGTTGGGGTGAGCATCTATTTACCTGCACTGCCGTTGATCAGCCGAGACTTAATGGTTGACCAAGCCAGTATTCAATGGCTCGTCACGCTCTTTTTAGTGGCGTTTGGAATGTCACAGCTTTTTTACGGGCCATTGTCTGATGCGGTTGGTAGACGCCCGACATTTTTACTCGGGCAGGGGATCTACTTGGCCGGTACAGTATTGTGTGTCTGTTTTTCGGATAATTTTCATGCGTTGGCTGCTGGTCGCCTACTGCAAGGGCTTGGCGCGGGAAGTGCTTCTGTTCTTGGCCGCAGTGTGCTGCGTGACAGTTATGATGGTCTGCAATTAACAAAGGCGCTTTCTTACATCGCCATCACCGCCTCAATTATGCCAATTATTGCCCCTGTGCTCGGTGGGTGGATTGCCTTTCATTTAAGTTGGCAGTCCGTGTTTGTGTTCGTATTAGTGTATATCTGTACCATTTTTATTTTAGGTTGGTGGATATTGCCAGAAACGTTGCCATACGCGAAACATCGGTTTCAACCTAAGGCCGTATTGCATAACTACTTGCTACTCTTGAAAAATTCCCAAGTGCTGACCAGCGCCAGTTACAACTGGATCAGCTATTTATCTAGCTTAGTGACTCTGTCGGTGCTGCCTTTTCTTTTGCAAAACAAGTTGGGGTTAACGGCCGCCGATTATGGAACCGTAATGATCGTCCCTTCCGCGGGTTTGATGATAGGCAGTGTTGCCGTTAACTTACTCAATGATCGTTTTTCATCCCAACGTTTACTTGCTTTGGCGATTGTCATTATGGCTTTTGCCGGTGTTTGGTTACTGATAACACCGATGAGCGTGTTCAATTTAGTGTGGGGATTTACTTGGTTAACGATTGCGCAAGGTATCTCATTTCCATTATCCACCAGCATGCTGCTCGGGCCACACAAAACTCAAGCGGGCTCCGTTGCGGCTCTATCTGGCTCCATTCAAATGTGTTTAGCTGGATTTTTAGGGGGATACTTGGTGGAAATATGGATCACGAGTCAGATGTCGCTAGGCTGGTTCTATTTAGCAACCAGTTGCGCTATGTTTTTGGTGTTGTGTTCTTCCTATCGCTTACGTCAAACCAAATTCGCTTAATGCTTGTTTATACCCTTCCGGTTTGAAGCGGTTTAAGTCTAGTGGTGCATTTACATCGTACATGTCGGCACAAGAGAAATAATTTGAGGTATAATCTCGGCGACATTAATTCGACGGAAAAATCAATGCAACAAGATGAATTTCAAGCATTAGTCAAAAGCTTGTGCGAGCAAAAAACACTTCCTCAAGCGTTAGATATGCTGAAAGTATTTGAAGATCAAGATATTGCTGAAGCAGCCTTATCGTTAGTGGGTCAGTTTGCTTTAGCCGAAGTGGATGGGGAGCAACGCATTTACCACGTCGTGTTGCAAGAAAATGAGCAAGGTGAAGAAGAAGAGTTTGTCGAACACATTATGAATGAAGGCGATGACGTTATTAAGTTTGTTGCTTGGTTTTTTGAAACCATGTTTGAAGTTAAGCAGAAAGAAACTTACTTGGCTGCTGGTAAAACCTATAAGCAGCCTAAACGCGGTTAACTGAAAATTAATTACTTTATTTTGTGACTCAAGTCTTGTTTTTGTTCTTTTTTGGACTAATATACACCTCGTTAGGTAAATAAATTACATGTTGAGGTGATTCATGGGTTATGAATTAGGTGGTGCTTACGTTGGTCAACTGATCGCAAAAAAAGCGATGTATGATGCAATGCATGGCAAACCACAAGCAAAGAAAAAGTCTTTCATTAAAACGCTAGTGAAGAAATTCAGCAAATAGTGAATGCCTAAGAATCAAAAAGCCCTAGCTTGGTAACAAGCTGGGGCTTTGCTTTATTTACTGGGGTAAAAATGACTGTGCAAATTCGTCCACCATTCGTCCACAAAGAGCCCGTATACCATTACTGACTAAAGAGTCGGCGGTTTCTGAGGTGTCAGTACTTTTTCTTCTAAAGTAACCAGATGCTCTGGGGCACTACTGACTTTTTTTGGTTAGCCAATCTTCCAATTTATCACACCCGCCGATATAGCGGCTTTCTAGCCAAATTTGTGGCACAGTGACGGGCGTTTTTTGACCGATGATGGCTTTAACTTCTGGGATCATCCGGTACAGCGCCGCACTTTCTTTGACTACATCATGATAGGTGTATTGAATTCCCGCTTCATCCAGCAATTTCTTTGCTTTGACGCAGTACGGGCAAGTGGCTTTTCCATACACAATATTGCCAGTTAACTCGTCACGTTGTGCCCACTCTTTGATCACCGATTGAACCAAAACACCTCGATTTAACGCTTCTCCTTGGCTGATCACTTTACCTTCAACGACCAATATTGGGGCGTGCCATGCGCCAAGTTTCAAGGGTTCCCACCAGTACGATAGCCAGTCTTTGACTTCTAACTCGATGGGAATGCCCTCCAGTTCATTATTGAAGGTGTCAGTCAAAATGTCCTTGGTGAGCGTACACTCGCCGCAAGGGATGGTGACTTTAAATGGACCCCAACTTCCAGCCCATCGGTATAGTGTGATTTTTATCGGTTTTGCCATCGTGTTTTCCTCAAGAAGCATTGCTTAGAGAATAGGAAAGAGTTGAGTGACTTTTTATTTCAACGCGAAGATTTTTTTGTTTCCCAGTGAGTAATAAAGGCCACTGAAGCGATAATGATGGCAGCGCCAAGCCATAATCGCCCGGGTGGTGCCCAGCCAAACACTAACCAACCCGCCAAAACATTCAGTGGCAGCTTCGCGTGATCAAAAGGTTGCACAAAAGACGCATCTGCCACCGCATAGGCTTTAACTATCGCCCATTGAGCCAGTGCTGTCATCGCACCCGCAAAAAGCAATATGAGCCATAGAGTGCTTCCTTGAGGTGTTTGCCAATCTGGTAAAGCGAGCAGTAGATTGAACGGTGTGATCAGTACTAAAAGGTAGACCACCATAGTAGACGGTGAGTCATGGGCAGACAGTTTTTTCACCATCAAAGAGTAACAAGCCCAAAAAAATGCCGCGCCAACAGGCAGCAACGATGCCCAGTTGAAATCGTCAGCCCAAGGTTCAAGGATGATCATCGCCCCGACAAAGCCAGTTAATGTTGCTCCCCAGCGCGCTGTACCCACTTTCTCTTTTAAAAAAAGGCCTGAGCCAATCGTGGCAAACAGAGGAGAGGTCATCAGCAGTGCAATACCTTGCCAAATGGGTACGGGATAGGCGAGTGCCCATAACCAGAGTTGTATGCCAATCACAGATAAAAACACACGGAAAATATGCATGCTTAAATGCTCGGTGCGCAGCGAGTAGCGGATCCCTAACGTTGATAAATACGGCAAAATAACGACTAACGCGATGGCATATTGAACCAGCGCCACCGTGGTAGATGACAGGCCATAATTGATACTGGCGACTTGAGCAAGGCTATTGACTATCGCAAAGGCGAGGCCTGCGATTAGCATCCAACTTGCCCCTTGGATTGGGTGGTGAAGTATTTTGGTCATAGAGAAGAGGGTTATAGAAAAAGTCGTTGAATCATACTGACTTATCAGCGTTAAACCAATCTCTGAAATGAATGGAATGGTTCAATAAATTTGAGCAAGTGTTATCCCTGCTGATTTCCACTTGTCTGAAACGCCAAACATTTTGCGTATGGGCTGTGGTGATGGGATAAAAAAAGCCCCCTAAAAAGAGGGCGAAAGAACATGAACGGCCAGTGCTCTGCCTTAGCACTGAAAAGAAGCACAAACGCTGCCATGCATTTGTACTTATTCCATAGCAGGTTGTGTGCCACCTTTAACTTATTGAAAAATAGTGAACTTATATTGTTGGCTCTGTTAAGCATGGTCTAGCCTAGTGCAATGTGTTTTATTGTGGTGCAATACCGGCAAATAAAAAAGGCCAAGCGAGTGCCTGGCCAAAAGGACAAAATCCTTAGGGAGTATATGCGTTCGTATAATTAAAATTAGAAGTTGTAACGTAGACCTAGGCGAATAGAGTCTTTTGCATCATACGCAGTGCCGAGGTCTTTTTTATCTAGGTTGTTCATTTTGTAGGCAACGTAAGTGTAGATTGACTTATTGAAATCATAACGCCCTGTCAACTCAGCAAAATCACTTTTCGTCGTTGTGACGTTTGCAGTTTCATTTTCCGTTTTTTGATACACCCCAATCAAGCGGAAGTTACTTGTGATTTTGTATTGCGCAGCAAATTCAATCCCGTTGAATTCGCTCTTCGCTTTATCGTCCAAATCCCCTTGTGTATAGGTCAGGCCTAAGTACAAATCGTCCAACGTGTAATTCACACCGGCAATAATTTGATTCGCTGCACCTTGGCCTGTGCCATTATCGTTGCTTGCGTAGCCCAAGCCTAAACCAAGGCCGATAGGTAAGTTATAAATTGCAGAAAGACCAAAGCCATCGGTGTCTTTTTCTTCGCCTGCAATAAAGCTTGCTTTCACATTGAGGGCATCAAATGTAGCTGCGTAGAGGAAGGTGTTGTTGATTTGCTCATTACCTGCGTTGATGAACTCTTTTTGAGCGCCAGTATAAGTACCGATGTCTGACATTTGAGAAATTTGCACGCCAGCCGTATCTTGGCGGCCGACAGAAATAGCACCAAAATCAGCTTGTAAACCTGCAAATAGGTAACGTTGGTTGAAATCAGAATTCTTATCGTTGCTGGCGGAGGAATTAACCGTTTGCTCTGCTTCATAGGTTGCAAAACCTTTCAAAGAGTCAGAGATTTCTGTTGAACCTGTAAT
>NZ_NDIO01000262.1:0-9848 GCF_002241085.1 Vibrio sp. V03_P4A6T147 | reverse complement strand
TCACGTTGCCGCATAGCGCATAGATAAAGCCAGCACCCGCACAGAGTTTTAATTCGCGGATCGGTACATCAAAACCTTTTGGTGCGCCTTTAATCGCAGCGTTGGTTGAAATTGAAAGCGGCGTCTTCGCCAAACAGACAGCAAGTTTACCGTAACCTTGCTCTTGCATGTTGTGCATTTGACGTCGTGCTTTATCACTAAAAGTGACGCTTGCCGCGCCATAGCCCTTTTTCGCTACGGCGTTGATCTTATCTTCGATCGTGTGCTGTGCTTGGTATAACGGTGTGAACGTACTCACTTTTTGACACTGCTTAATGACTTTGGAAGCAAGCTCAGTCGTCCCTTCGCCTCCAAGAGCAAAACCTTCACTCAGTGCAACCTCTACCTGGTAGGGTAGTGCGTGAATCATCATGGCGAGCTGCTCAAGCTCTTCTTGGCTGTCTTGTGGAAAGCGGTTAATGGCAATTACGGCGGGTATTCCATACTTACTCACATTTTCAATATGCCATTTGAGATTTTCAAAGCCGGACACCAACGCGGCATGGTCTGGCTGAAATAGAGTGTCGGGAACTGGCTGGCCGGGACGCAATTCATACAGACCAGAGTTCGCTTTTAAGCCGCGAAGTGTAGTGACGATAACGGCGCAATCTGGCGCTTTCCCAGATGTCGCGGCTTTAATATTGCACGCCTTTTCAAATCCCATATCAGAGCCAAAGCCGCCTTCTGTTACAGTAAATTCGGCTAATCTTGTAGCGATGTCATCGGCGATAATAGAAGAGTTACCGTGAGCGATATTGGCAAAAGGCCCGGCGTGAATCAGTGTCGGTACGCCTTCTAACGTTTGCATTAATGTAGGTTCAATCGCCTCTTTCATACTGACAGCCATCGCCCCAGCGACTTGCAAATCTTCGGTGGTAATCGGTGTACCATGGTGACTATAGGCGACGACAATCCGCCCAATCCGTTGACGCAGATCGTTTAAGTTTTTGGCTAAGGCAAGAATCGCCATTAGCTCAGAAGCCGCTGAAATATCAAAACCGTCTTCACGCTCAAAGCCATTGATTGATTTATCCGTTTCATTTCGGCCAACGGTAACCATGCGCAGTGCGCGATCGTTGTGATCCATCACTCGCTTCCAAACCACATTATTCGGGTCGATACGCAGTGCTTTCATTGCGGTGCGCTGCTCGAAATCGTCATAACCAAGGCGCTGTTCGTGATAGATCCGGGCATCTATCGCCGCTGCCGCTAGGTTATGCGCGGCTGTGACGGCGTGGATATCACCAGTGAGATGCAAATTGAGCTCTTCCATTGGTGCCACTTGTGAATAACCGCCGCCAGCGGCTCCGCCCTTAACACCAAAGATTGGTCCCATTGAGGGTTGACGAATACATGCCATCACCGAATGACCCAATTTTGCCATTCCTTGTGATAGTCCTATGGTCGTGACGGTTTTTCCTTCCCCTAATGGCGTTGGGGTAATAGCAGTCACAAGGATTAACTTTCCAACCGTTTGTGTTTGCAAACGTTCAAGGCAACTTAATGAAATTTTGGCCTTAAAGCGGCCTTGGCTGTGGAATTCGCTGGCGGTGAATCCTGCTTTGTTAGCGATAGCCTCTATGGAGGTTAATGAAGTGGCGCGGCAAATTTCAATATCAGGCAGCATAAAACCCTCATTATTTAGTATTGTACGGGTTGGGAAAACGTTTGCGTCGCGATAATAACGTCAAAAAATGGGTTGTAAAGTTATTTAATGAGTGGATTATAAACTAATGTCTGAGCTTTTAGCTCGATTCTTCGTTCTCTTTTGTGTCATTGTCGTTGGGCTCTTTATGATGATCATCTTCAAGTTGATCACTATCTTGTTGATCATAATGCTTGACGACAAAGGGGGTTAACATAACGGAAGAGGGAAGAAAACGTTTCATATGGATTTCCTGGTTTGTTAGTAACTGAACATATGGTATTGAAACTCGACTTACACTGCTTTAGCTCTGACGGCCTTTACTCTATAATGCGGCGTTTTTACTAGGCCAACCTTACCTCACTGCGGATATTTTATGATTTCAAAAAACCAACTGAAACTACTTCGTGCTTTAGGCCAAAAGAAACAGCGCAAGGCTCATGGCCTGTTTTTAGTGCAAGGCGAAAAGAACGTGTTGGAATTGATTAACAGCCAACTGACGGTAAAGCAGGTTTTTGCCACTGCGGAGTTTATCGCACAAAACCGCGTTGAGCTTAGTGTTTTTGAATGCATTGAGGCCACATTAGATGACTTAACCAAAGCCAGCACTTTGGTGAGCAATAATGCGGCAATCGCCGTCGTTGAAATCCCCGAAGTGACGGTGCCTGAAGCGAAAGGATTGATGATCGCTCTCGATGGTGTTTCTGACCCCGGTAATTTAGGGACGATTATCCGTGTCGCTGATTGGTATGGCATTAAATACATTGTCACTAGCCATGATTGCGCCGATCCATACAATCCGAAGACCATCAGTGCCACCATGGGCAGCTTTGGGCGTGTTACGGTGAGCCAAGTGGATTTGGGTGCTTATTTACAGAGTTCAAATCTACCTGTTTATGGGGCTTTTTTAGAAGGTGAGAGCGTACATCATACGAAATTTGCAGCAGAAGGGATTTTATTGATGGGCAGTGAATCACATGGTATTCGTGCCGAAGCGGCTCAATATGTTACCGACAAAATCACCATTCCCGCCTTCGGGGGAGCTGAGTCACTTAACGTAGCAATGGCTACGGGTATTATTTTGGATAACCTGCGCCGCCAACATCACTAGATCAAACCAAGATCACTCGGTCAATAAGTAAAGCTTAAAAGTTGTTGCTTTGGATTGTCGTCAAAAAGCGTGATAACGGATGCCGTGTTTGCGCTTTTTTTATAACGCTAGTTATAAGAAGAAAAGACTACTTCTCTAACATCCCCAGTTTGTTTGGCACGCCATTCCATTTTTCAGCATCATCCATGGCTGGTTTGACTTCGGTTTGCACCGGCCATATGTCGGCAAGCTCAGCATTGAGTTCGATGTAAATCTTCTGATCTTCTGGGAGTTCATCTTCTTGAAAGATAGCTTGAGCTGCACATTCAGGAACACATAAACCGCAATCAATGCATTCAATGGGGTTGATCACCATAAAATTGGGGCCTTCGTGAAAGGCATCTGCAGGGCATACCGCGACACAGTCAGTAAATTTACATTGGATGCAATTATCCGTTACGACAAACGCCATGATGATCAGCTCTTAGTTAGTCAAAAATGAAGAATGGGGATAATACGCATCCCAAGTTAAATTTCAACATCCAACGCTATGAATATCTAGCGTAACGTGTGATGAATTCGGGATTTAGTATGACAGATAACGCTATTTCCCGTAAAATGCGCGCCATTGTGAGCGGGCCGCTTGCGGCTTTGGCTAAGACACCGACTAAAACGAGACACCGACATGATACGTTTAACCGAAATTAAACTTCCTTTGGACCACGAGGAAGGGGCAATTTTTGCTGCTATTACTGAAAAACTTGGTATTGCTGATGAACAAGTTCTTTCATTCAATATGTTTAAACGTGGCTACGATGCTCGTAAGAAAACGAAAATCATGCTGATTTACACGCTAGATGTGAGCGTGGAGAATGAAACAGAGTTGCTTGCTCAGTTTGCTGACGATCCGCATGTGAAAGTGACGCCGGATATGGAGTACAAATTCGTTGCTCAAGCGCCAGCGAATCTTACTGAGCGCCCAGTGGTGATAGGCTTTGGCCCTTGTGGTCTATTCGCAGGACTGATTCTTGCTCAAATGGGGTTTAACCCAATCATTGTCGAGCGTGGTAAAGAAGTGCGCGAACGCACCAAAGATACCTTTGGTTTTTGGCGTAAACGTACATTGAATACTGAATCTAACGTGCAGTTTGGCGAAGGTGGAGCGGGGACTTTTTCTGATGGAAAACTCTATAGCCAAGTGAAAGATCCTAACTTCTATGGTCGTAAGGTCACTACAGAATTTGTCGCTGCGGGCGCACCTGCTGAAATCATGTACGTGAGCAAACCGCACATTGGTACGTTCAAATTGGTGACCATGATTGAAAAAATGCGAGCCAAAATTATCGAATTAGGCGGTGAAATTCGTTTTAGTACTCGTGTTGATGACATTCACATCGAAGAAGGGCAAATTACTGGGCTTACGTTGTCAAATGGTGAAGAAATTAAAACGCGTCATGTTGTCCTTGCCGTCGGTCATAGCGCACGTGATACCTTTGAAATGCTGCATGAACGTGGCGTTTATATGGAAGCCAAACCCTTTTCAGTAGGGTTCCGTATTGAACATAAACAATCAATGATTGATGAAGCGCGTTTTGGTGCGAATGCGGGTAACCCCATTCTTGGTGCGGCGGACTACAAATTGGTTCACCACTGTAAGAATGGCCGCACTGTTTATAGCTTCTGCATGTGCCCCGGTGGCACGGTAGTGGCGGCTACTTCTGAAGAGGGGCGCGTTGTGACCAATGGCATGAGCCAATATTCTCGCGCAGAACGTAATGCTAACAGTGCGATTGTAGTGGGTATTGATCCTGAACGTGATTATCCCGGTGATCCGCTAGCGGGCGTGCGCTTCCAACGTGAGCTTGAATCAAGAGCTTATCAGCTTGGCGGCGAAAACTACGATGCGCCAGCACAAAAAATTGGTGACTTTTTACAAGGTCGTGATCCGAGTGCGTTAGGTGATGTCGAACCCTCTTTTACACCCGGCATCAAGTTGACAGATATTTCAAAAGCGTTGCCTGATTTTGCCATTGAAGCCATTCGTGAAGCGATCCCAGCGTTTGATAAGCAGATCAAAGGATTTGCCTCTGATGATGGTTTGTTAACTGGAGTAGAAACTCGCACGTCATCACCTATTTGCATTAAACGGGGTAAAGATTTCCAAAGCATCAACCTGAAAGGCTTTTATCCGGCAGGTGAAGGTGCAGGTTATGCGGGCGGGATTTTATCAGCAGGCATTGATGGTATTAAAGCGGCCGAAGCATTGGCACTTTCTATGGTTAACGAAGCTGAAAAAGCATCATAATTTGCAATATTAAGCATAAGAAAAGGCTCATTGGAGCCTTTTTTATTACAGGGACGATTAGATTCGTTATCAAATTGAATTTTAAAAGTTTCTTCTGATAGAGATTATCATTTAACTAAAAACAATCTAAACTAGCCCGAACATTATGAGGAGAGATCATGAAGTACGACTGGATTTTATTTGACGCTGACGAGACCTTGTTTCATTTTGATGCTTTCAAAGGTATGCAGCTGATGTTTGAGCGCAAAGGAGTGTTGTTTACTGAACAAGATTTTGCGCAGTACCAAGAAGTTAATAAACCACTGTGGGTCGATTACCAAAATGGTGATATCACGGCGGCGCAGTTGAAGCATACTCGTTTTGCAGAGTGGGCAGAAAAGCTCGCGACGACAACCACGGAATTAAACAGCGCATTTCTTGAAGCCATGGCAGATATCTGCACTCCACTACCAGGAGCAAAAGAGTTATTGGATGCCCTTACAGGTCGAGCGAAACTTGGCATCATTACTAATGGTTTTACCGAACTTCAAGCGATTCGTTTGCAAAGAACGGGGATGAGTGAATACTTTGACCACGTGATTATTTCAGAAGAGGTTGGTGTAGCGAAACCTGATCACGGGATTTTTGCCTACGCGTTAGACAAAATGGGCAACCCTGCTAAAAATCGTGTATTGATGGTAGGAGATAACCCGCATTCCGATATTCTAGGTGGCTTGAATTTTGGTATTGAGACCTGTTGGCTAAACTCTACTGGCGCAAGTGCTGTTGAGGGTATTGAGCCACACTACCATGTGCGTTCATTGCACGAGCTTAAAGATATTTTGGTCGCATAATTATTTACAATGATGTGGCTTGGGGTGTGGAGTGATGATATCGACCTCCACACCAACAAATCGATTCGTTAGCGGTTGAATTCACCGTCACGCTCAGGTTGATAAACTACATCAAGAATCTCAATCACTCTTTCTCTACCACCTGGCATTGGCCAACTTAGCTGTTGACCAACAGCTAGGCCCAACAATGCACTGCCTACTGGGGCAAAAACAGAGATATCTTGACTGCTTTTCACTTCATGCGGATACACAAGATTTTTTTCGATCACTTCATCACTGTCGATAAACTTGAAGCGTACGGTCGAATTCATGCTCACCACATTATTTGGCATCTCTTGCGGGGCGACAATGGTGGCTCTATCCAACTCAGCCTCGAGCTTTTCTAACTCTGGCGTTAGTTTAGGCATGCCATCCAGTAATGCGGATATTCTGTCCATATCAAGGCTTGAAACTAAGACAGGTGCTAAGTTTGACATTTTTAATACTCCAAAAAGAAATACCGCCCAAAAGCTAGGCGGTATAAAAATTAACGTCAATGTTATTGCGATTCAGGCTATGACATTAATCTTGTTCGACATAGAATGCAAATAATACGGTATCAGTTTGTTATGAATTTAGCATGCACGTATTTAGGCTGGGAGTGGATGTTGTGCAGTACGTAAAAATTAAAGATGTGATTGTTGAACAAATCGATGCTGGCATGCTTGCCCCTCGTCAAAAATTACCCCCTGAACGAAAACTTGCAGAGTCGTTTAATACCACACGCGTTACCCTGCGTGAGGCTTTGTCTCTGTTGGAAGCGGATGGCAAGATCTACCGAGAAGATCGGCGAGGTTGGTTTATTTCTCCCGAGCCGATACGTTACGACCCAACCCAAACTCTGAATTTTACCAACATGGCTTTAGCACAAAACCGAGTACCAAAAACGGAACTGATGATGGCAAAAGCGCTATTAGCCAATAAACAAGCATCGCTCTTATTGGGATTGAAGCCGTTTTCGGATGTTTACCAAATTGATCGTGTGCGTTATTTAGAAGATCGCCCCGTGGTCTATGTGACGAATTACGTGCGCCCTGAATTGTTTCCCAACTTGCTGACTTTCGATTTGTCTCAATCACTGACGGATATTTATCGCGACCATTTTGCCGTGGAGTATCAAACAGTCCGTTATCGAATTACCACTAGCTCTTTGCTTGGTCATATGGCGCAAGCGCTACGCGCTACATCAGGCACTCCGGCGATGGTCGTTGAGCGCATTAATTATAATCAACAGGGTGAACTGATCGATTGTGGCATCGAATACTGGCGACATGACGCGATTTGTATTGAGTCGTTAGCCAAGCTAACCGTGGCCAGCTGAGGCTATGTCCATTAAAACTAGGTCCGTTAAAGCTAGGTCTGTTAAAGCTATGTTCGTTGAAAATTGAGCGCATTCAATGAAAAAGGCGACCTCTATTAAGTCACCTTTTTACTGTGTTATTGCTGTTTATGACTGAGTTTGTGCATCCGTTTGTTTGAGCTGTTTATGCCCATCTTCACTGACGCCACGTTTCCAGTAGCTGCTGATATAAATATAGTCTTTGGCTATCTCTTTTTCATTGCGAAAATACTCTCTTAGCGCGCGCATGGTATCAAATTCACACGCACACCATACCGAGCCATTCTCACCCAGCCAATTTTTCTCGATAACCGAAGTCGCCAAATTGGTGCTGCTGTCTTTCACTACCCAAGAGATCTCTATGTTCTCCGGAGCCTGTAGTGCCTGTTTGTCATCCACATGCTCAATTTCAATTACTGCATAACCTTTTGCATCACGCGGTAAGCGTTTTAATTGAGCTGCAAGGGCAGGGATCGCGGTCATGTCAGCGGCTAAGAAAAACCATTTCCCATTGGGATTCAACCCTTGAGCTTTACCTGGGCCAGCGATTGAAATCGTATCGCCAATGGCCGTATGCATCGCCCATCTGACTGCAAATCCACACTGCTTATCTTCCGCCTCATGCCGTACAAAATCGATTTCAATGCGATTGTTGGTCGTATCAAAGCTTCGAATGGTATAAGTGCGCATTATTGGGCGCTGATCAGGGGTTAACCGTGACAAATCAGTGCCACCATCTTCACTAAACAACAGCTTGATATAATCGCCTTCGTTTTCAAGTGTAAAATGCCCAATTGAGTCACCCTGTAACGTAATGCGTTGCAGGGAAGGCGAAATTTGCTGGCTATCCGCAACCGTGAGTGGATAGAAAGAGCGTTTAGGTTCTGTTTCTTTTTTCATTATTCTCTAGATTACCGTTTTGTCTTTTGTAGGTATAACCTTAAACTGAGTGCTCAATTGATTCAATGATAATAACTATCATTTACGTTATTTTACTTTGAAGAGATGGGAATATGTAACTTTGCAGATAAAAAGCCCCATACGCATAATGGTATGAGGCTTAATAATGTTCACATTTTGCTGATGTTTAAACTTCGTTAGGTGCAACTTCTGCAAGTTCATCCCGTTCGTTCATTTTTGATGCTTCAAGCATTTTTCGAACAACTAATGAAGCGACGATGGCCACTGCTACCATCACTACGGCTAAGATCGTGAGCATTTTAAAGTAGTCGCCATAAACGCTTTGGACGATATGCTGACTGATCACTTGACCTTTTTCTAATGCAATGGAGGTTGAGAACACCGCACCCACAATGCCGCTTAAGGCGATGGCGACTGAAAAGAGGCTAACCGAAAAGTTTTCGATGTGCTTGGGAGCCACTGACAAAATGAAGGCCACTACTAAACTACCAACAATGACTTCCGCAAAAGCTTGGAAGAAGTGGATCATCAAAAAGACTTCTGGTCTGATGACAACATCAGCACCAATATTCATGACTGCCATGGTTAAAATGCCAAATGCAATGGCGGTGAAGATGAATGCAAAGCCAATTTTAGTGGCTGTTGAAAAATTAATGCCTCGCTTTTCCAGTGAAGAGAAAGTCATAGCAATGACTGGCCCAGCAACAATGCACCACAGTGGGTTCATCGCCATTGATGCTTCAGGAGCGATTGGAATTAATCCAAATAAGTCACCACGCATCGTATTAATGGTTACCATGGTCATGGAGGTCATCATTTGCCCGTAATAGACAAAGAAACAGGTGGTGAGCACCGTCATGATAAGAATAGTGCCCATTTTCAAGGTATCGGATCGATTCGCTTTACACATCAAAAAGATGAAGTAAAAAATGGCAGCCACACCAATGGCATAAACGATGTTTTGACCGATGTCCATATTAGAAAACATGAAGAAAACTAGCCCAACCATCGCGCATGATACTGCACAAAAGGCGAGCCAGTTTTTCACGCTTACGGGAGCTTGATCAATCTCAGCTGCAGCATTCACTAATGATTTTTTAAACACAATTAAAGTGGCAAAGGCGAACGCTGCCAAAATGGCTGAGAGCATAAAGCTACCGTGAAAACCGATCACTAAAACAAACATCGGGAATAAATATTGACCAAGTAATGCCCCCACATTGTTTACCGAATAATTGACAGGGTAACAGTTTTCAAAATGTTCTTGGGAGCTAAAAGTGCGTTTATATAAACTGGGGTAAGAAGGAGACATTAATCCGCGTGCGTAGCTCGCTAAAGCGATGCCTGCTAATGCCATCGCGACGTTGGTTGTTGAGGCACCCAGCACCAGTAGTGTGTAACCAAGAGCAAAAGCGCCGTAGGCAATGGTTAATGAACGATAAGCGCCAAGGAACTTATCGGCAATAAAACCACCAGCGATCGCAAAAAGGGGGCCAATGGATGAAAATGCTCCTACCACCATCATGGTATCGGCTTCGTTATAATCCAAATCTTCTAGAAAAAAACGGGTTAGGATAACCATTACCCCGTAAAATGATAAGCCAAACATCATTTGGCAGAACATCATTGATTTATTG